>NZ_JBSSFA010000014.1:0-125928 GCF_054062215.1 Bacillus sp. TE9106W | reverse complement strand
AGAAGTGAAAGTCCAAGAAGTAGCGAAACCTAAGGAAGAAGTGAAAGTCCAAGAAGTAGCGAAACCTAAGGAAGAAGTGAAAGTCCAAGAAGTAGCGAAACCTAAGGAAGAAGTGAAAGTCCAAGAAGTAGTAAAACCTAAGGAAGAAGCAAAAGTGCAAGAGATAGCCAAAGCTAAAGAAGAAGCGAAAGCGCAAGAGATAGCCAAAGCTAAGGAAGAGGCGAAAGCACAAGAAATAGCAAAGGCTAAGGAAGAAGCAAAAGCGCAAGAGATAGCCAAAGCTAAGGAAGAGGCGAAAGCACAAGAAATAGCAAAGGCTAAGGAAGAAGCAAAAGCGCAAGAAATAGCCAAAGCTAAGGAAGAAGCAAAGGCACAAGAAATAGCAAAGGCTAAGGAAGAAGCAAAAGCGCAAGAAATAGCCAAAGCTAAGGAAGAGGCGAAAGCACAAGAAATAGCAAAGGCTAAGGAAGAAGCAAAAGCGCAAGAAATAGCCAAAGCTAAGGAAGAGGCGAAAGCACGAGAAATAGCAAAGGCTAAGGAAGAAGCAAAAGCACGAGAAATAGCAAAGGCTAAGGAAGAAGCAAAAGCACGAGAAATAGCCAAAGCCAAGGAAGAGGCAAAAGCACGAGAAGCACTAAAGGAAAAAGAAGAGTCTAAAAATAATGCGCAGTCTGCTAAACGTGAATTAACGGTGGTGGCGACAGCATATACTGCTGATCCGAGTGAGAATGGTACATATGGTGGACGCGTTTTAACTGCGATGGGGCATGATTTAACGGCTAATCCGAATATGAGAATTATCGCAGTAGATCCGAAAGTAATCCCATTAGGATCTAAAGTATGGGTAGAAGGTTATGGAGAAGCAATCGCTGGAGATACCGGAAGTGCAATTAAAGGTAATCGCATTGATGTATTAATGGGTTCAAAAAGTAAAGCGATGAATTGGGGAAGACAAACTGTTAAAGTGAAGATTTTATAATAAATCTAGAATATAACATAATCAAAATAAGACTGACATATTCTGTCGGTCTTATTTTCGTACCATCACATCATTAAGAATTGCATCAAATATATCTTTTTGCGTTAAGTTATCTGTAAAAATAGTTTCTCTAGTAACTTTAATTGTATCGTGCGGATTATACCATTTTTGTAGGGAATCCTCACCAAATTCATGCCGCTTTTCCCTTGTGTTATGTCGTCGAATCGTTTCTTTTAACGATAAATCAAGGTAATATGTATACGCGTTTCCTTCAAAAAAATGTATTAATTCTTTCAGCATATCACCGTATCTACGACTGTTTAAAATACCTTCTAAAATAACAAACTCACATTTCCCTTTTCCGTACTTTGTAATTTCAAATAGTAAATCGTGTGATAAATTACCGATCGTGTCGTGTACTCTAAGCATATCTCTACGTACAACATCCTGTGATACTAAAAGTGTGCCTTGTCCGAAATGTTCTTGTAGTTGCTTTGCGATTGTTGTTTTACCACTTGCGGAGTTTCCTCTAAGGATGATTAATGTTGATTTTATAGGATTAGACATAATGTATTCCCCCAACGTGAATGATTATATAGAAAATTTTAACAAATAAAACGTAGAAAGTGTATAATTAATATGATGTAAATAAAAAGGTGGGGGCGAAATGGAAGCGAACATGGTTTCGCTATCTTGGGGTATTTATAATTGTACAATTGTTGTTTATTATTTGTGAAGTAACTGCATGGGCACCAAACTTTAGACCTGGCGGAGAATTTTTTAATAGAGTATTAAATTCTCAATTTTTCACAGAATGGTTCACGCCATATAAAATTCCTCATTTTAATGTGTTTACAGCATTTTTTGCGATTACTTTGTTACCATACGCACTAATAGGTGCAATGAAAGATTTCACTACAAGAAAAAATATAAAGAATTAAAAAGAGGTACTATATGCTATTTCAAAAAGATAATGTATCGGTTAGGTATGTAGTAGAAGAGGATGCACCAATCATTTCAAAATGGTTAACAGACCCAGAAGTACTGCAGTATTACGAAGGACGAGATGATCCGCAATCAGTAGAAATGGTACTGAATCATTTTATACATAATCCAAATAGTCCTGAAAAAAGGTGCTTAATAGAGTTTGATGATGTGCCAATTGGTTATATTCAAATGTATCCAGTTGATTCGGAGTGGAAAACATTATATGGCTATGAAGAATCGCAAAATGTATGGGGGATGGATCAATTTATTGGAGAACCGACTTATTGGGGAAAAGGAATTGGAACAAAATTTGTTAAGGCCGCAATTACATACATTTTGAGTGAAATGGGAGCAGAAGCAATCGCAATGGACCCGAAAGTAAATAATGAACGTGCAATAAAGTGTTATGAAAAATGCGGATTTAAAAAGGTGAAGATTTTAAAGGAACATGAACTACATGAAGGGGTATTAGAAGATTGTTGGATGATGGAATATAAATAAAAGGGAGCTGCGCGATATGAAAAAAGCATTATTAGTAATTGATGTGCAAGCAGGTATGTATACAGCAGGAATGCCAGTACATAATGGGGAAAAGTTTTTAGAGACATTACAAGAGCTTATTGGGGAATGCCGTTCAAATGATATTCCGGTAATTTATGTGCAACATAACGGACCGAAAGACCATCCGTTAGAAAAAGGTACAGACGGGTGGAAGATCCATGCAGCAATTACCCCACTAGAAGGAGACAGTATCGTTGAAAAAACGACGCCAGATTCATTCTATAAGACAAACTTAAACGAAGTGTTACAAGACAAGGGAATCAATCATGTTATCATTTCAGGAATGCAAACGCAGTACTGTGTGGATACGACAACGCGCAGAGCGTGTAGTGAAGGATATAAAATAACGTTAGTGAGTGATGCACATAGTACATTTGATACAGAAGTATTACGTGCTGAAGACATTGTGAAGCATCATAACGTAGTGTTTGGAGCATTTGCTGATGTTGTTACGTTAAAAGATTTGAAAGGAACTGCCTCTAAATAAGAGGCAGTTTTTTTATTAGAAGAAATGGCGTCAAATAATGTCGATAAGTCGATATCTTTTGTCGAAACGTCAATATATTGAAATAATCGTTCATATATTTCAAATTACGATAAATATATTTGAAAGATCGTCAATATAATTTCACGTACCATAATAAAAACACAAAAAAGGAGCACCACGAAATTAAAAAGGGCGCTCCTGCATCAAAATATTACTTCTTTTTATCTTTATCCAATATATTCTGCTCTTCCGCAAACTCCGTACCATATGCAAAACGTCGATTAATATGAATATTATCGTTGTGGTGCCTTGTGCGGGAGCTAGAGAAGCGATGAACGATTACTTCTGATAATGTAAAGACAATCGCGGAAAGGATGCTTCCCCATGCAATTTGCATATAGTTGTCCAATAAAATATTACCGAAAATCCATACGCTTAAATATGTTAGTAAAAAATCCGACATAATGGCACCAGTATTGCCAATTCGATTTAAAATAATTTTATCAACGAACATATAAGATACGATTGTAACGAAGAGACTGAACGAAATAATTTGGGCGAACGTTGCTGGGAAAAATAAAGCGAGTCCGATACTAAATGCGATAATGCACGATATAAACTTGATAAGCACTACTGTGAAATCATTCAAAATTTACACCTCCGTTTTATCCATAGTTTTGCAATAAATATAGGAGTTCATACATTGTAACGGATATATTTACATAAAACTTTTTCATGTTCATGTTTTGTCTAAATATTAAAAAAACAAAGAAAAAATGTTATAGTAAAATGAGAGTATATGACATTTTTAGGTAAGGGGGAATCCTCGGTGTGGATTACTTCAGAAGTAGAAATTCCAGACGAGTTAATTGATCATCTTGAAAAAGGAAAGTTAGTACTATTTGTTGGAGCGGGAGTTTCTATGAAAGGGAAATCAAACTTACCGAATTTTGATGATTTAGTTGATGAAATTGCAAAGACGTTATATGTCGAAAAACGTGAAATAACAGAACCGCATGATTATTATCTTGGTAAAATTGCGAAAACAAAAGATGTACATCAAGTTGCAAGAGATTTAGTGCATATTGAAAAGTCAAAGCCGAATCCGCTTCATTATGCGATTCCGAGGTTGTTTCCTTTAGATACAGAAGTCCGTATTGTAACAACAAATTTTGATCGACATTTTACAACTGCAATGAAAGAAATGAATAGAGAATTAAACGTATATTACGCCCCTGCGTTACCTACAGGTAGAGCGTTTAAAGGACTCGCTTACATACATGGCAATATAGAACAAGAAAAAGAAGCATTAATTTTAACAGATGGTGATTTTGGAAGGGCTTACTTGACAGAAGGATGGGCAAGAAGATTTTTAGTTGATTTATTCTCGAATTATACCGTTTTATTCGTTGGATATAGCCATAATGACCCAGTAATGAAATATTTAGCAACTGGTTTACCACCAAGTACAAGACGTTATGCATTTGTCGCACAAGGGGAAAATACGTACCACTGGGAGCATTTAGGAATACGGCCGATTGTATATCCGAATAAAGGTAATAATCATCAATCTCTCGTTAAAGCAGTAAAACGATGGGCGGAGTTAATGGGGGATAATTATATTACAAAACGAATGCGAATTCGTGACATAGTAACAGTTCCGCCGTCAGTAGAGCAGGAACAATTATCATACATAAAACAATCCATAAAAAAAATTGAAACAGTCCGCTACTTTGTTGAATTTGCTCACGATTATGAATGGGTGGAATGGCTTGAAGCGGAAGGGAAATTACAAAATTTATTTTTAATTACATCAAACTATAACGAGGTAGATGAATTACTGGCAAAATGGTTAGTGGAACAATTTCTTTTTAGTCATCAAAAAGAATTATTTCAATTAATTTTTAAAAATCATTCTAAACTATCTCCACTATTATGGAGAACAATTTGTAGCTACTTAAACGAAACGAAAATGAAAATGGATCCTTTGTTATTTGCAAGGTGGACACTGCTTTTATTAGAAACAGCTGAAAAAGATAGTAAATCAATTGAAACAATTTCTTACTTACTGCAAAAATGTTCTTTTCCTGAGCATAAAGAAATTGCTTTATTGTTACTAACGTTTATTTTGGACGGCAAACTTAAGTTGAAGCGTGAAAGAAAGTGGGGAAATGATACCGGGGAATCAATAGAACTTGAGGAATCGAGTCGTTTACCCGTGTCTACATTTTCTTTTGTGGAGCAAATTTGGAATGAAAAGATGAAACCGCATATTTCCTATTATGCCGTTCCAATTATGATGATGGGAATAGAGAAGATGCGGATGTTATCACTAAGGCAAGCGGCACTGAAAAAAAGGGATAAGGAAAATGTTGAGAAAGAGTTTCAACAAAATGATCTAGCGTTTTTAATTCAAATTGTAAAAGAGTGTTTAGCCTATTTATGTGAAAACAATGAGAAAAAAGCAAATTATTATATTACAGAAATGATAGAAGCAAACAGCGTACTTCAAAATCGAATTGCAATTGATGCGATGAATAAAAATGTATTTGTTAGCGCCGATGAGAAAATGAAATGGTTGTTACAGGAAGGAATTCTTTTAGACGTCACGTATAAACACGAAGTTTTTCGACTTATAAAAAATCATTTCGCACTCTCTTTAGAAAAAACAAAGGAAGAAGTCATTCAAATGGTATTAAAGGACCTAGCGGAGGAAAGAGCATTTGATGTTTGTTTCGTGTTGGATTTATTATTCACTTGTGATTCGAATAGTCCATCTACGGCAAAAGCTTATGAGTTAATGAAGCAAAAACATCCTCATTTTCATTCTGAGCGATACAGTGTACAAAAGAAAGAGGCGGCAGAACAAAGTATTACTTGTAATGTGACAGCTGATGGATTATTGCAACTAAAAGACGATGAAATTATGAAGCAAGTTCAGCAATTTTCTCAAGATGGTGTTTTTGAACAACGTCATTTTTTAGAGATGTTATCGAAAGCATGTAAATTGAATACAGAATGGAGTATTTCATTTGCATATCAATTAGTTGGAATGCACGAAATAAGTAATGAAGTATGGTTTGTTTGTATTAGAGAGTGGCGAAATAACCGAGGACTGACAAATGAACAAATACAAAAAGTTATTCCTCTATTACAGAAATTTGTTAGAAATACAGCTTTTCATTGGTTAATTAGTAGCTTTCTATATGAAATTAGTAATCGATTAGAAGAGTTAGAGGAAAATAGTATACGCAATGTAAAGCGATTTGCTTTTTCGGTATTCCCTCAGGTCATGAAAAGTGACACGGATTTTAAGCTGGCAAAACAAGATTTTTACAATGAATCGATTCAGCATCCTGTTGGGAAAATGACAGCAGTATTATTAAAACTGTTATCATATGATCATTTATACGATCGTAATGTGTATGAATATTTATTTTTGTTTGAAGAACAAGTAAGAATTAGTACAGAACGGACAAATTTTATGATAGCTCGTTTAGTAGCAGACATTACATTTCTTTATCATATTGAGAAGCAATGGTGCCGAAAATATTTGTTACCGTACTTAGAGTTAAAGAAGGAAAATGAGATTACGAAATATGCATGGGCCGGCTTATGTTACACACAAATCAATTTACCTTTATTTACAGAAATGAAGCGATTTATTAAGTACGCGGTAGAACATTTGGAAGTATTACATCCGCATACGAGGGAAGCTTTCTTAAAATGGCTCAGTTTTGTATTTATTAAATGTGTACTGTATTGGGAGCAAAAAACAGATTGGTTATACCCTTTACTTATACGAGAAAATGAAGAAAATAAAATTAAATTTATGCAGTTCTTATGCTATTACGTCAAAACGTTAAGTGCAAAAGAACAACAAAAATTTTGGGCAGCTTGGCTCAGTATATTTTTGCGAGAGCGACCGAAAATGGGGGGAATCACAGCTAGAGAATATGTAATGCTTTTACGTATTATATTATTTATGGATGAAATAGTAGAAAGAGGCTTATTGATAATTTGTAAATCATTTTCGGACGTGGGTGGAAAAGGGAATCAAACGGAGTTAAAACAGTTATTTCATGAAATACTTGAGAAGACAGAGAGTATAAAGATGTATAAAGAGTTGTATGCAAACGTATTTTTCACTTTACTGCAAACGCTTCAGGAAGCTAATTTACTTGAAACTGAAATCATTCAAATAAAAGAATTATTAATTGGATATAGAGTAGAAAAATGTGTAATAAATGCAATAGATAATGAGATAATTCGCATCGGAATTGTTCTGGAGAATTTACAAGAAGAAATGTAGAGCAAAAATGTAATTTGAAAAAATATATAAAAAGTTGTTGACAGTGTTTTGAAAAGCGTTCTATAATACGAATCATACTTATTCAATTTCAAAAAACATTTGAATAAACAAAGTGCAATGAAGAGATCACAGTAGTGGTTAGTCTTACTGTAACAGAGAGCTGGTGGTTGGTGTGAACCAGTACAGGGATAATCATGAATTACAGTCTTGGAGCATCTTTTTCGTAGTAAAGATAGCATTGTCTTTATGAAGAAAAAGCGGTCAATTGATCGTTAACAGTGAAGAGAGGTAGACAGAAGTTTAGTCTACAACTAGGGTGGTACCGCGATAAATATCGTCCCTACTGATTTATTCAGTAGGGACTTTTTGTATTTTAGTGGCCCAACTTGAAAATTAAATATGCATGCGTTGAAAGGAAAAGCAGTAGTTGTTGTTTCCCTGTAACAGAGAGCTGGTGGTCGGTGTGAACCAGTACAAAAACAAGAGCGAATTACAGTCCTAGAGCATCTTTTTCGTAGTAAAGATAGTATTTATCTTTATGAAGGGAAAGACGGTCAGATGATCGTTAACAATGAAGAGAGGTAGACGAAAGAAGTCTACAACTAGGGTGGTACCGCGATAAATATCGTCCCTACTGATTGCATCAGTAGGGATTTTTTGTACAAAAAAAGTGGGTTTTTAACTAGTAGAGAGTGTCTTTGTACGAATTATTAGTTTAAAATAAGAAGAGGTATCGATTCCACTTTAAATTTGTATAATTGACCAGTTCAGAAAATAGAGAATTTTTCATTCTCTTACTATACTTTTAAAACATTAGAGGAGGATTTCCAAATGGCAAATCATGAATTAGATCAATTACGTAAACAGGTAGATGAAATTAACTTACAACTATTACACCTTTTAAACAAACGCGGTGAAATCGTTCAAAAAATTGGGGAACAAAAGCAAGTACAAGGTACAAAACGTTTTGATCCAGTACGTGAGCGTGAAGTGCTTGATATGATTGCAGAGAATAACGAAGGACCATTCGAAACATCAACAGTTCAACATATTTTCAAAACAATCTTCAAAGCTAGCTTAGAATTACAAGAAGATGATAACCGTAAAGCATTACTAGTATCACGTAAAAAGAAACAAGAAAACACAATCGTTGATGTAAAAGGTGAATTGATTGGTAACGGCACACAAACGTTCATCATGGGACCTTGTGCGGTAGAAAGCTTAGAGCAAGTTCGCCAAGTAGGGCAAGCGATGAAAGACCAAGGCTTAAAATTAATGCGCGGTGGTGCTTTCAAACCGAGAACATCGCCATACGATTTCCAAGGTTTGGGAGTAGAAGGGCTACAAATTTTACGCCAAGTAGCAGATGAATTCGACTTAGCAATTATTAGTGAAATTTTAAATCCAAACGATGTTGAAATGGCATTAGACTACGTTGATGTAATTCAAGTTGGTGCACGTAACATGCAAAACTTCGATTTACTACGAGCTGTAGGTAAAGTTAACAAGCCAGTATTATTAAAACGTGGATTAGCAGCAACAATTGATGAGTTCATTAACGCAGCTGAATACATCATTGCACAGGGTAACGACCAAATTATTCTATGTGAGCGTGGTATCCGCACATACGAAAGAGCAACACGTAACACATTAGACATTTCTGCTGTACCGATTTTAAAGAAAGAAACACATTTACCAGTTATCGTTGACGTAACGCATTCAACTGGACGTAGAGATTTATTATTACCAACGGCGAAAGCAGCACTTGCAATTGGTGCAGATGCAGTAATGGCTGAAGTACATCCAGACCCAGCAGTGGCATTATCAGATTCTGCACAACAAATGGATATTCCGGAATTCCATAGATTCATGGATGAGTTAAAAGGATTCAAAAATAAATTATCTTAATTCCATATCATATATGCGCTGAAGAGGAAACAGTAGTGCCTATCTCACTGTTAAAGAGAGCTGATGGTCGGTGTGAATCAGTACAAAGGTAAGCATGAATTACAGCCTTGGAGCATCTTTTTCGTCAAGTTTTGATGAGAAAGACGGTCTAATGATCGTTAAAGAAGAAGAGAGGTAGACGAAAGAAGTCTACAACTAGGGTGGTACCGCGATGAACATCGTCCCTACTGAGCGCTCAGTAGGGACTTTTTTGTACAAAAAAATAGTAAAGGGGCAAGAGAAATGAGATACATTACAGCTGGAGAATCACATGGACCGCAGTTAACAGTTATTTTAGAAGGTGTACCAGCAGGTTTAACGCTGGCGGCGGAACATATTAATAAAGAATTATTAAGAAGACAAAAAGGGCACGGACGCGGAAGACGTATGCAAATTGAAACAGATACAGTTGAAATTGTAAGTGGTGTTCGTCATGGGATGACACTTGGCTCACCCATTACGTTAATCGTAAAAAATGATGATTTCAAACATTGGAAGAAAGTAATGGGTGCAGAGCCAATTTCGGAAAAAGAAAGTAAAGAAATGAAACGTACAATTACGAAACCACGTCCAGGACATGCGGATTTAAATGGAGCAATTAAATACGGTCACCGTGATATAAGAAACGTACTAGAGCGCTCATCTGCAAGAGAAACAACAGTTCGTGTAGCTGCTGGTGCGGTTGCGAAACAAATTTTAAAAGAATTAGGCGTAGAAATTGCAGGGCATGTACTTGAAATTGGTGGAGTAAAAGCAAAACATATTTCTAACTTGTCAATTGAAGAAATTCAAACAATTACTGAAAACTCACCAGTTCGATGTTTAGATAAAGAAGTAGAACAAAAGATGATGGATGCGATTGATCATGCAAAAAGTAGCGGAGATTCGATCGGTGGTATTGTTGAAGTCATTGCAGAAGGAATGCCGATTGGCGTCGGTAGTTACGTTCATTACGATCGTAAATTAGATGCAAAACTTGCTGGTGCGATTATGAGTATTAATGCATTTAAAGGTGCTGAAATTGGCGTTGGTTTTGAAGCGGCAAGACAGCCAGGTAGTAAAGTGCATGATGAAATTTTATGGGATGAGGAACAAGGATACACGAGAAAAACGAATAATGCCGGCGGTTTAGAAGGCGGTATGACAACGGGAATGCCAATTGTCGTAAGAGGTGTAATGAAACCAATACCAACATTATACAAACCATTAGCAAGTGTTGATATTGATACGAAAGAAGCTTTCCAAGCAAGTATTGAAAGATCTGATAGCTGTGCAGTACCAGCAGCAGGTGTAGTAGCTGAATCTGTTGTTGCATGGGAACTTGCACATGCACTAGTCGAACAATTCGGAAAAGATCGTATGGAGTTAATTCAACAAAACATTACGCAACATAATAAATACGCAAAAGAATTTTAATAAAAAGGTGGTTTTAACATGCAAGTAAAAGATCAACTATTATCATTACAACCATATAAACCAGGTAAATCACCTGAACAAATGAAAGAAGTGTACGGAGATCATTCGTTTGTTAAATTAGCATCGAATGAAAATCCATTCGGCTGTTCGCCACGAGTTTTAGATGAGTTGCAAAAATCGTGGTTGGACCATGCTTTATACCCTGACGGAGGTGCTACAACGCTCCGTCAAACAATTGCAAATAAGTTACATGTGAAAATGGAACAAGTACTTTGTGGTAGTGGTTTAGATGAAGTCATTCAAATGATAAGCAGAGCAGTACTTAAAGCAGGAGATAACATCGTAACGGCTGGGGCAACATTCCCGCAGTATCGTCATCATGCAATTATAGAAGGTTGCGAAGTGAAGGGAGTTGCGTTAAATAACGGTGTATACGACTTAGACGAAATTTCTTCAGTAGTAGATAACAATACAAAAATTGTATGGATTTGTAACCCGAACAATCCAACAGGCACATATGTGAATGACCGAAAATTGACTCAATTCATTGAAGGTATTAGTGAAAATACGTTAATTGTCATTGATGAAGCGTACTATGAATACGTAACAGCAAAAGATTTCCCAGAGACATTACCGCTTTTAGAAAAACATAAAAATATTCTTGTGCTTAGAACATTTTCTAAAGCGTACGGATTAGCTTCTTTCCGCGTTGGATATGCGGTTGGACATGAAGAATTAATCGAAAAATTAAATGTTGTTCGTTTGCCATTTAACGTATCTTCATTAGCGCAAAAAGCAGCGACGATTGCTTTTGGTGATGACGAGTTTATTGAAGAAATAGTTCGTGTGAATACAGAAGGTTTACGACAATACGAAAGTTTCTGTAAGGAAAATGAAATTCCATTTTATCAGTCACAAACAAATTTCATCTTCTTGCCAGTAGAAAATGGTGGAGAGATTTATGAAGCTTGCGCACACGCAGGGTTTATTATTCGTCCGTTCCCGAATGGTGTCCGCATCACAGTCGGAACAAGGGAGCAAAATGAAGGAGTGATTTCAGTGTTACAACAACACTTTGAAAATAAAAAAAGAAAGTCTCGAGATGAGGCAAATGCGTAAAAAGGTAGTTTTAATTGGAACGGGTTTAATCGGAGGTTCTCTCGCATTAGCAATTAAGAAGGACCACGATGTAACGATAACAGGTTATGATATATTTCAAGAACAAGTAGAGCGCGCAAAAGAATTACACGTAGTAGATGAAATAGCAGTTGATTTACAGCATGCATGTGAAGAGGCACATTTAATTGTTTTTGCTTCTCCAGTTGAAGAAACGAAAAAGCTATTACACAAACTTGCGTCATTCCATTTACGAGAAGATGTTATAGTGACTGATGTTGGTAGTACAAAAGGGTCTATTATGAACGAAGCGGAAGCTTTATTTTCAAAGGAAATTTCTTTCATTGGTGGACATCCAATGGCAGGTTCTCATAAAACGGGAGTTGAAAGTGCAAAAGCGCATTTATTTGAAAATGCATTTTACATTTTAACACCGATGCATCATGTGCCAAATGAACATGTGGAAGAGTTAAAAGATTGGTTAAAAGGAACAGGGTCACATTTCCTTGTTTTAAATACAGAAGAACATGATTATGTAACAGGGATCGTTAGTCATTTCCCGCACCTTATCGCAGCAGGTTTAGTGAAGCAAGTAGAGAAACATGCAGGAGATAATCCGCTCATTCATCAGTTAGCTGCTGGAGGTTTTAAAGATATTACACGCATTGCATCTAGTAGTCCGAAAATGTGGAGTGATATTGTTAAGCAAAATCGTGAGCATTTAATGGTATTATTAAAAGAGTGGATCTCTGAAATGGAAGATTTATATGATACAGTTTCTACCGGAGATGCATGCGAGATTCAAAACTATTTTGCAGACGCGAAAGAATACCGAGACTCTTTACCAGTACGAAAGAGAGGAGCAATTCCTGCCTATCACGACTTATACGTCGATGTTTTAGATAAAGTAGGGGCATTGGCTCACATTACGAGTATTTTAGCGCGTGAGGAAATTAGTATTACGAACTTGCAAATATTAGAAGCGCGTGAAGGATTGCTTGGGGTATTACGTATTAGCTTCCAGCGAGAAGAAGATCGTATGAAAGCAAAGCTAGCGCTTGGAGAAGAAAAATATCAAACTTATGAAACAATTTAAATGAGAAGGTGAAAACGTGAAGGAAAGAACAATACAACCTGTTAATAACGGATTAAATGGCAACATTACAATTCCAGGAGATAAATCGATTTCTCACCGCGCTGTCATGTTCGGTGCGATTGCAGAAGGAAAAACAAAAATTAAAGGTTTCCTGCCTGGTGCAGACTGTTTAAGTACGATTTCTTGTTTTAAAGAAATGGGAGTAGACATTGTGCAAAACGGTGATGAAGTCACTGTAGTTGGTAAAGGATTAGAAGGTTTACAAGAACCGAAAGCTGTATTAGATGTTGGTAATTCTGGTACAACTATACGTTTAATGTCAGGGATTTTGGCAAATACACCATTTTTCTCTTGCGTACAAGGTGATGCATCTATTGCAAAAAGACCGATGAAACGTGTAACAAATCCATTAAAACAAATGGGTGCAAACATTGATGGTCGCGAAGAAGGAACCTTTACACCGCTAACAATACGTGGTGGAGATTTAAAAGCAATTGAATACACTTCGCCTGTAGCAAGCGCGCAAGTAAAATCAGCTATTTTACTTGCAGGACTTCGTGCAGAAGGTGTAACAGCTGTTACAGAACCACATATTTCTCGCGATCATACGGAAAGAATGCTTGAAGCATTTGGCGTTAAAGTAACTCGCGAAGGGAAAACAGTGAAACTAGCAGGTGGACAAAAGTTAACAGCGACAGACGTTCAAGTGCCCGGTGACGTATCATCAGCTGCATTTTTCTTAGTAGCGGGCGCGATTATTCCAAATAGTAAACTAGTATTAGAAAATGTAGGGATGAATCCAACTCGTACAGGTATTATTGATGTTTTAGAGAAGATGGGTGCAACGTTTACTGTAGAGCCAATTAACGAAGGAGCATCAGAACCAGCTGCAAACATTACAATTGAAACCTCTTCATTAAAAGGAATCGAAATCGGCGGAGATATTATCCCAAGATTAATCGATGAAATTCCTGTAATTGCATTAGCGGCAACGCAAGCAGAAGGAATTACAGTTATTAAAGATGCACACGAATTAAAAGTAAAAGAGACAAACCGTATTGATACAGTCGTTGCAGAGTTAACGAAACTAGGAGCTCGTATAGAAGCAACCGATGACGGAATGATCATTTACGGAAAATCAGCTCTAAAAGGTAATACAGTCAATAGTTACGGTGATCACCGCATAGGAATGATGCTTGCGATTGCTGGATGTATCGCAGAAGGAAAAACAATAATTGAAGACGCAGAAGCAGTAGGCGTATCATATCCTACGTTCTTCGAAGAACTTCAAAAGTTAGCTAAATAAAGTAATAAGAAGCAGATACAAGATGTATCTGCTTTTTTATATTGAATTCGTGTCGTTAAGTCCATATAATTTCATTCGCCGCACTTTAATATTTCGAATTATGGTACAATTCGAATAAGGAATGGAGGAGAGATATATGAACGTTATACGATTAAAGGAAGATAAATTTAGAGAAGCATTACGTTTATCAGAATACGCTTTTCAATATAAAGTTGATGAAGATCGATTGCAGCAACAACTTACAAAAATGAAAGAAAGTCATGAAGTATACGGTATTATGGAAGGGGAGAACTTCGCGGCAAAACTACACCTTATTCCATTTCATATATACATAGGTAAAGAAAAGTTTAAAATGGGTGGCGTTGCAGGGGTAGCGACGTATCCAGAGTATCGAAGAAGCGGTTATGTGAAAGAATTGCTTCAACACTCACTTCAAACGATGAAAAAAGACGGATATACAGTATCGATGCTACATCCATTTGCCGTTTCATTTTACCGTAAATACGGCTGGGAACTTTGTGCGAATCTTCTCGTATGTCATATGATAAAGAGTGATTTAGTTATGAAAAAACAAGTGAATGGTACGGTGAAACGTTTCAATAAAGAAAATCACCCGGAAGAGGTCGAGAAGCTTTATGAAACATTTGCAGAACGTTTTTCTGGTATGCTAGTTCGCAATGAAAAATGGTGGTTACAAGCAGTTTATGATGATTTAACATTAGCAATTTATTACGATAAAAATCAAACTGCAGCTGGCTATATGTTATATAAAATAGAAAACTATAAAATGACAGTAGATGAATTTGTTCCACTGCATAATGAAGCACGAAATGGTCTATGGAACTTTATTTGCCAGCATGATTCTATGATTAAAGATCTTGAAATGACAGTAAGTGAAAATGAACCGTTGTTATATACATTGCAAGAGCCACGTGTGAAGACAGAAATAAAACCATATTTTATGGGGAGAATTGTAGATGTAGAGCAATTCTTAAAACAATATGGGTTGAACTGGAACAATGTACAGCAAGAAGTGATCTTACATATTACAGATTCATTTGCTCAGTGGAATAACATAACAGTGAGACTAGCAAATCATGAAATAACAATTATAGAAGAACCAATGGATAAAGGAATCAAACTAGATATAAATGCACTATCTACAATATTGTTTGGATACAGACGCCCATTAGAACTAAATGAACTTGAATTAATTAGCGGAAGCGAAGAGGAAATACGAGTGTTTGAGAATGTAGTACCAGTGCGTAAGCCGTTTATTTATGATTTCTTTTAATCTGCATATTTGAAATCGGGCTATTCTAAAATTTCATTTGGAATAGCTTCTTCAGATGTTGTCAGTTTTTGTCGGTAAGTCGATATATTTTGAAAATCGCTGATATAATTAGAGATGCGCCGATATATCCTGAAAATCGCTGATATAATCAGAATTACGCTGATATATTTTAATAATCGCTGATATAAATTTTTTCACAAAACAAGGGATTAAAATCGCAATGATACTTGTCACACACTTGACTTTTAACCGATGTAATTTATAATTAAAAACGGAATGAATTTTCATTCCTGAAATTGAGGTGAAAAAATGGCTAAAAATAAACAAGAAGATATTTTTGATGCGGCAATACAACTTTTTGCAGAACGAGGTTATGATGGTACAACAATTCCGATGATTGCTGAAAAAGCAAAAGTAGGTGCTGGTACCATTTATCGTTATTTTGAAAATAAAGAAGCACTTGTTAATTCTTTATTTACGAAAAGTGTTTTACAGCTATCAGAGTTAATAAAAACCGACTTTCCAGTCAACGCAAATATTCGTGAACAGTTTAGCCATACATACAACCGTTTATTTGAATTTGCAAGACAAAATGCAGATGCTTTTCTTTTTACGAATTCTCACTGTGATAGTTATTTTCTCGATGAACATAGTAATGAAATATTCGAGGATTTTATGGGTTTCTTTATGGACTTGATTGAGGATGGAATCGAAAAAGGTTTTCTCCGTCCATTACCACCAATTGCGTTAATTATCATTGTATATCAACCGATTGAAAAATTAATTAAAGTAATGGAAACAGGCCAATTAGAATATACAGAAGAATTGGTAAAAGAACTGGAAGAAAGCTGTTGGAATGCTATTAGAATCATTTGATTCTATAGCGTTATAAGGACAGGAATGAACATTCATTCCGATGAGAGTGTGAAAAAGAAAAGCAGGAGATGATCAATCTGTACAATTAAAGGAATGAATATTCATTCCGAAATCCATAGTTTAATAGAGCTAAAAAGTAAATTAATAGAATGAGAGGAATGAACGTTCATTCCGAAAAGGTGTTTTCAAAATAATAGGAATGAATATTCATTCCGTAACTAATATAAAATTTTAATCGCGGGAGATGATCCAAATGAGCAAGCTGAAAAATTGGAGAAGTTTATCTTTTCTATTATGGATAGTTATTACTATTACAATGATCGTAACGATGCCTAATATGGATAAATTAGTGAAGGAAAAAGGGCATATTACGATTCCTAATACAGAACAAAGTAGTATTGCTGACAATATGATTAAAGAAATGAATAAAGACGGGACAGAAAAGTATGACATTATAGCAGTTTTTAATAGTGGTAGTAAAACAGCTTTAACGACTGAACAAAAAAAGGAAATAACAAAAACAATCAATGCTTTGCAAAATGAAAAAGAACAATTAGGAATTAATGAAGTTGTTTCACATTTAGATAATAAAGACTTAGAAAAACAATTAGTTTCTAAAGATAATACGACTATTTTAACGCAAATATCGGTAGATAAAAAACATGGTGAAATATCGAAAGTTTCAAATAACCTTCATAATAAAGTGAAAACGAAAGGAGTAACAACGTACTTAACAGGAAGTGACTTAATCGCGGGTGATTTTCTTACATCTTCTCAAGAGGGAGTGAAAAAGACTGAAGTTATTTCAATCATTTTCATTCTAGTTATATTAATCATTGTATTTCGTTCACCGATTGTTCCCATTGTTTCTCTTCTTACTGTTGGGGTATCGTATTTAGTTTCAATGGGGATTATTGCTCATCTTGTAGATCAATTTAATTTTCCATTTTCTAACTTTACACAAGTGTTTGTAGTTGTTGTCTTGTTCGGGGTTGGAACAGACTATAACATTTTATTATTTACGAGATTTAAAGAAGAATTAAGTAAACAAGAAAACGCATTTTTGGCTACGAAAGAAACATTTAAATCGGCAGGAAAAACAGTTTTATATAGCGGGATAGCAGTACTAATTGGTTTTGCATCTCTTGCTTTAGCGAGTTTTAAATTATATCAATCTACTTCAGCGGTAGCAATTGGTGTCGCAGTATTATTACTCGTATTAACTACGTTAAATCCATTTTTCATGGTGCTTCTAGGAAAAGGAATGTTTTATCCAGTTAAAACATTTAAAGGTCATGAAGATAGTCGCCTATGGGGATTCTTTGCGAAAAATTCAGTTGCAAGACCGTTTGTCGCTTTAATTATTGTATTCGTGATATCGATTCCTTTCGTATTAAAGTATTCTAATACACTTAATTACAACGATTTATTTGAAGTAGACAATAAATATGAGTCGAAAATGGGGATTAACGTAATAGAAAAACATTTTCCACCTGGTTTTTCTTCACCAAGTACGTTAGTCATTCAATCGAATAATAAGTTAGATGAGGCGAGTTCGCTTCAAACTTTAGATGAACTAACTGAAAAGATTTTGAAAGTGAAAGGTGTTTCAGAAGTATATGCACCGACACGTCCAACTGGTGAAAGAATTAAAGAACTATATATAAATAAACAAGCGGGTGAACTAAATACAGGTTTAGGAGATGCCAATGGTGGTATAAAGGAAATTAATGATGGATTAACTACTGCGAAAGATAAAATGGGTAGTAAGGATTCAAATAGTCTTGCAAACGTTCAAAAGTTAATTGATGGAACAAATGAAGCGAAAAATGGTGTGTCGGCATTAGGAACAGCTTTAAATCAACTATCAAATGGCATAAATGACGGAGCACAAGGTGCGCAGCAAATTGAGAGTGGGTTAACTTCAGTAAATGAAAATATAAGTGTATTATCTAATGCAACTTCACAACTTCATGCTGGCTATACACAGTTAGAAAAAGGTTTAAGTTCTTACGATCAATACTTCGGAAGTATTTCTCAAGCGATTGACGGTGCGAAGAAAGGTTATGAACAAATTGAAATGTTAATGACCAATTTCATTCAAACGAAACCAGAATTAGCAAATGATCCTAACATTCTGCAGACGATAGGAATTGCTAAAGAGGCTCAAAAGCAATTAGGTGGGCTGTCAAATGAATTAAATCAATTAGCAACGCAGCATAATGCGGCGATGGGATCATTTAAAGAAGCGAATCAATCGTTATTGAAAATGGATAACGGCTTAAAAGAAATGAGCAATGGAGTTACTAAGTTACAAAAAGGAGCAGCTAATCTTAAAAATGGATTAAATGAAGGAGCAACAGGTTCAAAACAAATTGCGAACAAGTCATCTGAGTTACAAACCGGATTAACGAAAATAAACGATGGGCAAGGACAGCTATTAACAGGACTGAAAGACTTGCAAGAACAGATGGGACAATTACAATCAGGACTATCTAAAAGTACAGAAGGGCTTGGAAAAGTAAGTAACGGCCTGAATGACGCACAGAAATATTTAGGAGAACTGAATGAATCAAAAAGCTCTGAGAAATTTTATATTCCAAAAGAAGTTTTGGAGGGAGAAGATTTCCAAAAAGCTTTGAATACGTACATGTCACATGATAGAAAGACTGCTAAAATGACAATCATTTTAGACGTAAATCCGTATTCAAAAGAAGCGATGCCAATTATTCAAGAAATCAATAAAACGATAGATGGTACTTTGAAGGGGACAGAATTAAATCATGTGAAAACAGCAATTGGAGGAACAACAGCTAGAAACGTTGATTTAAAAGAAGTAACAGGGCAAGACTTCTTACGTACAGCTACAATTATGTTAATTGGAATTGCGATTGTATTAATTGTGATTACACGCTCATTATTAAACACAATCTTTATTATTGGATCGTTACTATTAGCGTACTTTGCATCATTAGGTATAAGTGAACAAATTAGTACGCATGTATTACATGTAGATTCATTAAGCTGGAATGTTCCTTTCTTTAGTTTCATAATGATTGTCGCTTTAGGAGTGGATTATAGTATTTTTGTAATGATGAGATACAATGAGTTAGAAGGGGACTCAGCGACGAAAATTGTAACTGCTTCTCGTCATATTGGAGGAGTCGTATTATCAGCGGCACTTATTTTAGGTGGTACATTTGCTGCATTAATCCCTTCAGGTGTATTGACGCTTATACAAGTAGCATCCGTTGTTGGTGTTGCATTGTTACTATTAGCTATTATTGTGATACCAATATTGTTACCTGCTTTAATAGGATTAACGAGTAAAATGAAGGATTATACAAAGAAATTAAGTGTAAGGAAATAAAAGAAGACTCTTTTAAAAGTAACTGGTTCAGTTATAGGAGATAAAATATAAAATAACATACAAATTAGGGATGCTAAATCACATATGGTTTAGCATCCCTTTTTTAATTTTTATTACATTGTTTAAGTACTTTTATATAGTTAAATTGCAAAGGAAGAGAAAAAGAAAACAGTAAAAACACCAGCACAACGATTGGGGATTACTGACAAAGTATTTGATTTAAAAGATATAATTTACTTTAGATAGTTCACTCAAATAATGGTGGACTATCATTTTTAAAAGGTAAATGGAAAATTTATGTTAAAATAATGATAGAGATTGTGAAAAAATGTTCTTAAACTAACGGTCAGGTTACTTTAAGAAGGATTTTTCAAAGGAAATGGTGAATATCATATTTTGAAGGAGTGATTGCAGTGGAGTAAGTAATTTTTTTAATCTTGGTCAAATACTTTGAAGAAAGGGATTTATAACTATGAATACAAAACTAATAATAGTAGAAGGTTTACCTGGATTCGGAAAATCGACCACTGCAAAGCTAATAAATGATATTCTAAGCCAAAATAAAATTGAAGTTGAAGTTGAACTATTTTTAGAGGGAAATTTGAACCACCCAGCCGACTATGATGGTGTATCTTGTTTTAATAAATTTGAATTCGACAGATTATTATTTAACAGTGGAGATTTTAAAGAAGTGCTTCTTAAAAGAGTTTTAAAAAAAGGAAGCAATTATTTATTACCGTACAGAAAGATAAAAAATGAGTTTGGTGACCAGTTTCCGGACGAATTATTTAACGATATTTCAAGAAACGATATATATGAATTACCATTCGATAAAAATATTGAATTAATTGCTGACAAATGGAAAAACTTTGCTGAAATTGCTCTAGAAGATGATAAGGTGTATATTTTTGAATGTTGTTTCATACAAAATTCATTAACAATTGGGATGATTAAATACGGTGAACAAAAAGAAAAAATAATAAATTATGTAATGAAAGTTGCAAAAATCATAGAGAATTTAAATCCAATGTTATTCTATGTAGAACAAGATAATCTTGAATTTTCATTTAGGAAGGCATTAAAAGAAAGAAATCCAGAATGGGCCACAGGAATTGTCGACTATTACACGAACCAAGGCTATGGGAAAGAACATAACCATTCAGGTGTAGAAGGAGCGATAAAAGTCCTTGAAGCTAGAAGGAATTTAGAGTTAGAAATATTCGATATGTTAAAAATGAAAAAAGAAAAAATCAATAATACAAAATATGAAATTGACTCATATAGGTCAATGCTAAAAGATAAGTTAACAATACAAATGGTGAAATAGCTTTTTATAATAATTGGTACCTTAGTTGAAGAAGGAAATAAAAACGCTCAGAATATTTTCTGAACGTTTTAGTTTGCTATTTATAATGCGAAATGCATACAAGTTATTGTATTATTTCAATTGATAAACATAATGCTCCAATTATAAATGTTTTTTCAAAATGAATCCTCTTTAAAACGTGTATGTAACTTTAATATAATTAAAAACAAAGGTTTTATTCGAGTTTGGAAAGAAAGGAATAGCAATCAACCGTTGCTATTCATCCAGCTTCTACTATATAATAGCTATAGTCTACAATAATTGAGTCGTAATATGCGATTTTTTAAGACAATCGGTGAGAAAACGCTGAAATAAGCGGTATTAGTAGGAGGACACAAATGATTACAGTAAGTAACGTTAGTTTGCGTTTCGCGGATCGCAAATTGTTTGAAGATGTTAACATAAAATTCACGCCAGGTAACTGCTACGGTTTAATCGGAGCAAACGGTGCTGGTAAATCAACGTTTCTAAAGATTTTATCTGGAGAAATCGAACCATCAACAGGTGACATACATATTACGCCAGGTGAGCGTCTTGCAGTATTAAAACAGAACCACTTCGAATATGAAGAGTTCCCAGTATTAGAAACTGTAATTATGGGTCATACTCGTCTTTACAAAGTAATGCAAGAGAAAAATGCCATTTATATGAAAGAAGATTTTAGTGATGAAGATGGTATGCGTGCTGCTGAACTTGAAGGTGAGTTTGCTGAGCTTAACGGTTGGGAAGCTGAGTCAGAAGCTGCAATTCTTCTTAAAGGTTTAGGTATTGGTGAAGACCTTCATGATAAGAAAATGTCAGAATTAACTGGGGCAGAGAAAGTAAAAGTATTACTTGCTCAAGCTTTATTCGGTCAACCTGACATTCTATTACTAGATGAGCCTACCAACCACTTGGACTTAAAAGCGATCCAATGGTTAGAAAACTTCTTAATGAACTTTGAAAATACAGTTATCGTTGTATCCCATGACCGTCACTTCTTAAATAAAGTATGTACGCACATGGCTGATCTTGATTTCGGTAAAATTCAACTTTATGTTGGTAACTATGACTTCTGGTATGAGTCAAGCCAATTAGCTTTAAAATTAACGCAAGATGCTAATAAGAAAAAAGAAGAGAAAGTAAAAGAGTTACAGAACTTCATTGCGCGCTTTAGCTCAAACGCATCTAAAGCGAAACAAGCAACTTCTCGTAAAAAATTATTAGATAAAATTACATTAGATGATATTAAGCCATCATCTCGTCGTTACCCATTCGTTGGCTTCACACCAGAACGTGAAGTAGGAAATGACTTATTAACTGTTGAAGGTCTTTCTAAAACAATTGATGGTGAAAAAGTGTTAGATAATGTGTACTTCACTTTAAATAAAGGTGATAAAGTTGCATTTATCGGTCGTAACGATATTGCGATGACGACATTATTTAAAATCCTTATGGGTGAAATGGAGCCAGATAGTGGTTCATTCAAATGGGGCGTTACAACATCTCAATCGTACTTCCCAAGAGATAACTCTAAATACTTTGAGAACAGTGACTACAACTTAGTTGAATGGTTACGTCAATTCTCTCCACAAGATGAGTCAGAAAGCTTCTTACGTGGTTTCTTAGGCCGTATGTTATTCTCAGGCGAAGAAGTTAAGAAGAACGTTTCTGTACTATCTGGAGGCGAAAAAGTTCGTTGTATGTTATCTAAAATGATGTTAAGTGGTGCAAACGTAATTACACTTGACGACCCAACGAACCACTTAGACCTTGAGTCTATCACTGCATTAAACAATGGTTTAATCGCATTTAAAGGTACAATTTTATTCACATCACATGACCATCAGTTCGTACAAACAATTGCAAACCGCATTATCGAAGTAACGCCAAACGGTGTAATCGATAAAGAGGCTACTTACGATGAGTTCTTAGAAAATGAAGAACTTCAAAAACAAGTAGATGCAATGTACAAAGGTCAATAATAAATGATAAAAAACCTCGCTCTCGTTATGAGAGCGAGGTTTTTTATCATCATTATTTTTATGGATTGTGAATAATTATTCAAGAATAACTTTATTAGAGGAAAGAGATTTGGATTTTGCACATAGAAGAATTGCTGAAGCATAAATAACTGAATGAAGAAATAATATATATCGAAAAATTAAATGCTATCTATTGTGAATTTCATTATATTACATTAATGTTCCAGAACTGGAGACATATTTATTTGCGAAGTAGTGAATAAAGGTATATAGTATGTGATGTCATTATTAGTGGATGAATCTTGGGAGAAGACAGGAAATGTTACAAATTTATTTTGTTAAATAGAAACCAAGGTCAAAATGTCTAGAAAGAAATAGTTGAATAAATACTAGCTTCAAATTATAATTACTAGTATTCTTCATATAGTTAAATAAATAAAATCTATTTGAAGATAAAAAATTGAATAGAGAGACAGACTTATAAAAAAATAAGCCTTGGATGATCAAAAGAGGTGGAGAAATGAAACAATTCTTATTAAAGAGCAAAAGTGTGCTAAGCAATCATTTTGGATTCTTTCTGTTTGCCGTTATTTTATTTTGGCTCAAAACATATGCGGCTTATGTAACAGAATTTAATTTAGGTATTTCAAATACAATCCAAAAATTCTTGCTGTTTTTCAACCCGCTTAGTTCAGCAGTGCTATTTTTAGGACTTGCATTATTTGCAAAAGGGAAACGATCTTATATTTGGTTAATTGTTATCAACTTGTTATTGTCGATTCTTTTATATGCAAACGTCGTATACTATCGCTTTTTCAGTGACTTTATTACGTTCCCGACGTTGACACAAACGAATAACTTTGGAGATTTAGGTGGTAGTATTGTTGCGTTGCTACATCTTTATGATCCGCTATACTTCTTAGATACAATGATTTTAATTGTGTTAGTTGCAACGAAATTTGCAAATCCGAAACCAATTCGTGTTGCGAAATATAAAGTATCACTAGTATTTGTAGCAGGTATTTTATTATTCAGTGTTAACTTAGGACTTGCAGAATCTGACCGTCCTGAATTATTAACAAGAACATTTGATCGTAATTATATTGTGAAATATTTAGGAGCATATAACTATACAATTTATGATGGTATTCAAAGTGCGAAAGCATCAACGGAAAGAGCGTTAGCTGATGGAGATAATATGACGGAAGTAAGAAATTATTTAACATCAACTTACGCAAGTCCAAATCCTGAGTATTTCGGTAAAGGTAAGGGAATGAACGTAATTTATATTCATTTAGAGTCATTCCAAAACTTCTTAATTGATTATAAATTAAATGGTCAAGAAGTTACGCCGTTTTTAAACTCATTTACAAAAGATGCGAATACGCTTTACTTTGATAACTTCTTCCATCAAACAGGACAAGGGAAAACGTCTGATGCGGAGTTTATGTTAGAGAATTCTATGTTTGGTTTACCACAAGGATCTGTATTTACAACGAAATCTCATAACACATACCAATCAGCACCAGCAATTTTAGGGCAACAAGGATACACATCAGCTGTATTCCATGGCAACTATAAAACATTTTGGAACCGTGACGATATTTATAAATCATTTGGTTTTAATAAATTCTTTGATGCTTCATACTATGATATGAACGAAAAAGATGTAGTAAACTATGGATTAAAAGATAAACCATTCTTTAATGAATCCATTCCGTTATTAGAGACATTGAAACAACCGTTCTATACGAAGTTTATTACGTTATCAAATCACTTCCCTTATCCAATTGATAAAGAGGAAGCGACAATTGAACCAGCGAACACAGGTGACTCATCTGTAGATACGTATTTCCAAACAGCACGTTATTTAGACGAATCTGTAAAAGGTTTCATCGATTACTTGAAACAATCTGGTTTATACGATAATTCTATTATCGTTATGTACGGAGACCATTACGGTATTTCAGATAATCATAATGCAGCAATGTCAAAAGTAATGGGTAAAGAAATTAACTCGTTTGAAAATGCACAGTTACAGCGTGTACCTTTAATCGTTCGTGTACCAGGTGTGAAAGGTGGCGTACAACATCAATACGGTGGTGAAATTGATGTTCTTCCAACTCTTTTACACTTACTAGGAACAGATACAAAAAATTATGTTCAATTTGGTTCAGATTTATTATCACCAGATCATAAACAAGTTGTTGCGTTCCGTAACGGCAACTTCGTAAGCCCAACAGTTACTGCACTAAACGGCAAATATTATGATACAACAACTGGAAAACCTGTAGAATTTACAGATGAAATAAAACAAAATGAACAAATGGTTCAAAACTCGTTAAAATACTCTGACCAAGTCGTAAATGGTGACTTATTACGATTCTACACACCGGAAGGATTTACACCGATAGATCGTTCGAAGTATAACTATAACAATCGTGATAAAAACAAAACGAAAGTAAAAACGGCTCCGGAAGGGGAAGCTAAATAAATAACAAAAGGCACTATTCAAATGAATAGTGTCTTTTGTTTGTAAATATAACATCATCATCAGATAGAACCATCTGTTGCTTTTTGTTTTGCCTTTCCGAAGAAAACTACACCGGCAATGATGATAATGATGAATGCCCATTTTATGAAAGGGTTACTTTCGAAAAATGCAGCGAACCATTTTTCATCCACAATCATTTTCGCGGCAGTATAAGCTAAAACAGCTGCTCCAATCGTAATGATGATAGGATACCGGTCAACCCATTTTAAAATTAATGTACTGCCCCAAACTACTACTGGAATTGAAACTAATAGCCCGATAATTACTAAAGAAAAGTTGCCATGTGCAGCTCCAGCAACAGCGAGAACGTTATCAATTCCCATCAATGCATCAGCAATGATAATGGTTTTAATAGCAGACCAAAAACCTTCTTCTGCTTTAATATCATGATCTTTGCCTTCAGCAATTAATTTGTAAGCAATCCATATAAGGAGTACACCACCAATTAGAAGTAGCCCTGGTATTTTTAACAACCAAACGACAATTAAAGTAGCGAGAGCTCTAATCGCGATTGCCCCGATAGTGCCCCATATAATAACTTTCTTTTGTTGATCTTTCGGTAATCGTCTTGCTGCTAATCCAATTACAATGGCATTATCACCTGCTAACACTAAATCAATTACAATAATGGCAAGCAAGGCTGACAAATATTCAGCTGAAAGAAAATCCATATACATCCCCCCTTAAGAGTAATATGTGCTAAAGTGTTGATAATATAAAAAATAGGATTGAATTTGTATATTCAATCCATAATTTCTTACTGTATTTTGATAAATCTATTTCAATTTCGTATAAGTCGCTTTTGCACTCTTTTTTGCTTTTCGTTTCTTTTTCTTAATTTTCGATTCATCTTTTTAATACGGTTTTCTTTTCTATTATCCCAGTTATCACTTCTGATTGTATGAATAGATGTATCTTCCTTAGCACGAAAACGTCGTACTTTTTTTACGAAGGAAAGGGGGATTTTTCCGATAACCCCTTGTTTTTCTAACGAATCCTCTTTATCTAGATACCAATCAGGATGTGATAATAAATAGTCGAAATCGAATATGATCCCGTATTCTTTATCCATATAGGTATACCATTCTTCCAGTGCAGGTTTATCTGCTTGATGAAAATACATAGAACTATCACACATGGCACAACACCAGTAACTAATATCACTCCATAGTACCCATTCTTTCGGTACATCTAGTGTTAAAATTACCATTTTTGAATTTTTTCTACCCCAAGCTTTATGATTTCGGTTTGGGTAATTATTTGCTTCCCAGACCCAAATAGGATAGTTACCTTCGTAATGAGGCAATTTTGTTTTAGCAACGCGCACCATCCAGTCATATGAATATATATCGTCTGAATCGATAAATTCTTTATTACCTTCTAAATAACCAAGTTTCTTAAATTGCTTCCAAGCTTCTTCAGTTTGAACTGTATATACGATCATAATGGCACCTACTTATTTAAACTAAATTATAGTATAGCATGTGATTTTTAATTTGTATTGATTTAGAGAAGGGGGAGTTTGAGTCGAATATACGAGGAGTAACTCAACGATAAAAAGACTTGATTCCTATATAAAGGAAATCAAGTCTTTTTCATTACATACGATTATCATGCCAGAAGTTTAATGGGAAGTGTTCGTTCTCACTATAGGCTTCTAATTCATATCCTTTTTCTTTCAGCCCTTTAATAATACCAGGTACTGCTTTTACAGATTGTGGATGAATGTCGTGCATAAGGATAACTTCTGTCGGCTTGTTTGCACCATTGATAACGTTTTCTACAATTTTAGCTGATGCAGCGTCAACAGGCATTTTGTTATATCTCCAGTCTAATGAATCAATTGTCCAATCCCAAACTTTTAGCCCATTCTCAACAACTTTGTTACGAAGCGCTTCGTTTAATCCTGGCATTGAGCCGTAAGATGGACGAGTTAATACTGGCGATTTACCTAGAACGCCAGCGATTAATCCTTGGTCTTCTTTCATCTCATCTACATAATGACCTTCTGTGTAAAGTTTCTTGTAGTTATGAGTCATACTGTGCATCCCAACGTAGTGGCCTTCAGCATCTTCGCGTTTTACAAGATCAGGGAAAGCTTTTACATTTGAACCAATAAGGAAGAATGTTGCTTTTGCATTTTCTTTCTTTAACATATCTAAAAGCTCAGCTGTGTATTTTCCAGGACCATCATCAAATGTTAAATAAGCTACTTTTCTAACTTGCCCATTATATTGTTTAGGAGCTTCTTTCGGTGCAAGAGATGATTGAATTTCACTTACAAGTTGAACAGATTTTGCTTCATCCTCTGTACTTGCTAGAGCAGTATGTGCTGATCCTAAAGCCGCTTCGTATGTAAATAATACCCCCGCGCAAATCAACATAGCCCTTTTCACTAAAGTTGTCATTCGAATTCCATTGTGCATAATTTTCCTTCTCTCTATAAAAGTTCTACTCTACTATATTAGCAATTATAGGTATGGAAATGCAAAAAAACTTTTTTACAAGCGCAAGAAAGTTTGTAAAAAAGTATGCAAGATTTTAAAGGAATGGCATTTTTAAAGAAATGTCATAAAAAATTGGATAAATTGAATTATGAATTGGAAACAATACAAGAGATATTAATTTTAGGAGGTGCTTTAATTGAATTATAAAAAAATGCTTTCTATATTTATGACGAGCATATTTACGGTAGGATTGTTAATTGGTTGTAACCCAGCTCCAAAAGATGAAAAGGAGCCAGATCCAACGGAGGAACCTTCTGAACAAAGACAGGAGGAAAAAAATGAAAAACAAGACCCTGCTAAAGAACAAAATAATGAGTTAAACAAAAAGGATGAACAAGAACCAGATCCAACAGAAGAGCCATCTGAGGAACAAAAGAAGAAAAAAGAAAATGAGTAGTCGAACAGTAATGAATTGTATAGCTTAACATATCAAATATTTTCGGAAAACATAAACCACTTTTCGCTCTAAAAGGAAAGTGGTTTATAATTGTATATGAGCTAATGAGTGTAAAAAATATAGATAGCCAAACTTATTTTCAGCTTAATATGCGTAACTTATAAAGAAAAGAAGCTGTATACCATACTTATTAGATGTTTCATGTAATACGGAGTTGATGATGAAAAAATATATTTTTTTGCGAATCAATAAGGAGACGGTATATCTTCTGGATAAATTTAAAATTTCACATACCGTATTTTAAAAATACACATAGGAAAACCAAAAAGTAATGTAGAATATATCGTACATACATATATGAAGTCAAAATAAAAGATAAAGAGGTGGGTATATGTTACTTGAGGAAGTAATGCAGCAACTAGAGGAATATGGAACAGAACAAAATCGTAAAACGTATAAAAATCACGGAGCGAAAGAGCCACTATTCGGAGTTAGTTTTGCCAATTTAAAATTGTTAAAAAAGAAGATAAAAAAAGATCACGATTTAGCAATTTCATTATGGGAAACAAAAAATATGGATGCAATGACTTTAGCAACAATGATTTTAGATCCAAAGAAAGTTACGACAGAACTGCTAAATAAATGGGTACAGGAAGTTGATTATTATTGTTTAATGGATGTTTTGATGACGGCTATTTGTACGTCGCCAATTGCGATAGAAAGAATGGACAAAGTCTGATGATGAATGGATTGGACGAGCAGGCTGGTCTTTATTAGCAAATATAGCGATTAAAAATAAAACGTTACAAGATGATTTCTTCTTTCCTTATCTAGAAGAGATTAAAGCAAATATACATAATGAAAAAAATAGAAAAAAAGAAGCAATGAATAGTGCTTTAATTGCGATAGGAATTCGTAATGAAGACTTAGAGAGAAAAGCGATTGAAATGGCACGTGAAATTGGAAAAGTGCAGGTTGATCACGGGGCAACATCTTGCAAAACACCAGACGCAGAGCCGTATATTAAAAAGGCGAGAGAAAGAGCTAAAAAAAGAAAGTGAAATAAGAAAAGGGGAACGGTTATGAAAGCAATGGAAGCGGCACAAAGCATAATTACATCACAATTTCCGAATTGTGATGTAGCTTTACTTGGAGGAAGCGTTGCAAGAGGAGAAGCGACAAAAACATCCGATCTGGACATTGTAATAGTTGATCAAAGTTTAACGTCTTGTTATCGAGAATCTTTCTATAGTAATGGCTGGCCTGTTGAAGTGTTTGTACATAATTTTGAAACGTATAAAACCTTTTTTAAAATGGATTGCGATCGCGGGAGACCTTCGTTACCACAATTAGTTTCAGAGGGGATTGTATTAAAAGGTGAAAATGAAATTGTTGAAAAACTAAAAAGAGAAGCAAGTGATTTACTAAATAAAGGACCAGTTAAATGGACCGAAGAAATGATGAAGCAGAAGCGGTATTTTATTACGGATACTTTGGATGATTTTATTGGTGCATCAAAAAGAGAAGAAGAATTGTTTATCGCGAATTTATTAGCTGATTTATTACATGAATATGTATTAAGAGTAAATGGGAAATGGCTTGGAAATTCAAAATGGTTTATAAGGGTACTTAGAAAATATGATGAACAGTATGCAGATCAATTTGTAGCGGCGTTCGATCATTTTTATACAACGGGAGAAAAAAGTAAATTAATTACTTTTGTAGAAAAAACGTTAGAACAGTATGGAGGAAGAATGTTCGAAGGGTTTTCTATAGGAAAATAAAAAGGGGATAGCACAATGAATGTTCCATTCGTTCAATTAAGAGAACTGACGCTAGATGATGTAGAAGACCGATATCAATGGTCATTAGATACAAAAGTAACAAAACATTTAGTTGTACCAGATCAATATCCACCGTTCACTCTTGAAGATACAAAACAATGGATTGAGGCATGTATAAATCGAAAAAATGGTTATGAACAAAGAGCTATCACTGCAGAGAACGGCATACATATTGGATGGGTAGATCTTAAAAACTTTGATAAAACAAATAAAAATGCAGAATTGGGAATCGCGATTGGTAATAAAGAATACTGGGGTAAAGGGTATGGAATAGCCGCCCTATATAGTATGTTACATGTAGCATTCTTTGAATTAGAAAAAGTATGGCTACGTGTAGATGAAAATAATTTACAAGCTAGAAAGAGCTATGGAAAGGCTGGTTTTGTATGCGAAGGGTTAATGAGAAATGATCGATTACGTAAAGGTCAGTTCATTCATCGCTATCGTTATAGTATGTTAAGAGAAGAATATCAATCTTTAATTAGTAGTTTGTAAAAATGTTATGTTAACTTAAAGGGGATGAAGAAATATGATTCGATTACTTACGAAAGAAGATGCAAAAAAATATTGGGACTTACGTTTACAAGCATTACAAGTAAATCCCGAGGCATTTGTAACGACTTATGAAGAGGCGATTCGTCAAGAAAATCCGATTAAGCGAGTGGAAAGTAATTTAACAGCTGCTACTAGTTGTACATTCGGTGCTTTTAATGAGGAGAAGCAATTAGTTGGAGTTGTCACTTTACTAACAGAAGAGAAAGAGGCGTATAAACATAAAGGGCATATCGTTGCGATGTATGTAGATGCAAGCAATCGAAGAAGTGGCCTTGCACGTGAGTTAATATGTAAGGCAATTGAAAGAGCAAAAGAAATGAACTTGGAACAATTAACATTAGGTGTTGTATCCACAAACGAGCCGGCAAAAAAATTGTATGAATCAATGGGCTTTAAAACATATGGAATTGAAAAAAGAGCTATAAAAATGAACGGTGTATATAGTGATGATGAATATATGGTGTTGTTCTTTTAAGAGAGGGAGTTTCGTATGAAAGATCTTCATTTAGAAAAAAATATGAACCCGCAAGTTGCGATTTTGTATGCGATGGTTACGGATACATATAAACGATTGCAAAAGTTAGTAGAAGGTATTGATGAGAAGGAATTGTCTTTTAAAGGATCAGAAAATAATGAAAATAGCATCGGACAACTACTTCAACATTTAGCAGTTGTTGATTTGCATTGGGTGTATCGCTTAAAAGGAGAAGCAGTTCCAATCGTGCTTGAAAATAAATACGGACCTATGTTAAATGAAGTAGGAGAACTGCCAAGTTTAAAAAAACAGACGTTACAACAATTAATGCAAGATTATGAAGCGGTGCATCATATGTTTTATGAGGAATGCATGAAACTAACAGAATATGATTTAACACGAGAGGTTTTTTATGAAAAGGGAGAAAATGCGACTATAAGATGGGGGATATGGCATATAGCCGATCATAATCGATATCATCAAGCTCATATTGGTCGACTAAGAACACTATATAGAGCTAGAATAGATGCGAGATAAAGATTTCGAATTTTAATTATATTTAATTTGTTGTATAGTATAAGAAGAAACTAAACAAGGGGTTTTATAATGAAAGCTATTGCAGTAGGGATATTGGCATCATTTTTCTTTGCCTTTACCTTCGTTTTAAATCGGGCAATGGATCTAGAAGGCGGAAGCTGGATTTGGAGTGCATCATTACGGTACTACTTTATGGTTCCAATGCTTTTACTTATTGTCATGTATAGAGGAAACTTAAAGCAACTCTTTCAATATATGAAAAATAATCCGAAAGATTGGTTAGTGTGGAGTATCGTTGGATTCGGTCTCTTCTATGCACCACTTAGTTTTGCTGGAGCTTTTGGACCTGGTTGGCTCGTTGCATCTACATGGCAAATTACAATCGTCGCAGGGATTTTGTTAACACCATTTTTTGCGGTAGATCCGTTACATAAAAAACTCCCAATGAAGGAATTAGTTATGTCGGGTATTATTTTATGCGGTGTTGTACTTATGCAAGTAGAACATGCTTCTTCATTAGGAATTCGTGAAACCGTTTTATGTGTAGTTCCAGTACTTATTGCAGCTTTTGCGTATCCTCTTGGAAATCGAAAAATGATGCAAGTTTGTAAAGGGGAGTTAGATGTATTCCAGCGAGTTCTTGGTATGACATTAGCAAGCCTACCATTTTGGTTTTTACTATCTGGTTATGAAGTATCAACAGGTGGTCTACCGTCAAGTAGCCAAGTGTTTCAATGTTTTATTGTAGCGGTTAGTTCAGGTTTAATCGCAACGGTATTATTCTTCTTTGCGACAGATCTTGTAAAAGATGATCCGCAAAAACTAGCAACAGTAGAAGCAACTCAGTCAGGTGAAGTTTTATTTGCGCTAGTAGGAGAACTCATCTTACTATCTGCGCCAATTCCGTCATCTTTATCTTGGATTGGTATGAGTCTAGTTATTATTGGAATGATACTACATAGTTATGTAGCAGTCGTTGTGAAAAAAGAAGAAAAAATAACTGCGTAATGAGATTAGCTCTTTTTATAAAGAGCTAATCTTTTTTCGTAAAAAGGGATGAAGAGATGAATTTGCAACACGTTGAACAAATTGAGAAAGATTCTATTTTAAATGTACTACAATATGCAGTTGGACCAAGTGAAACGAGTTTAAAGAAAGCGGTTTTATTTTATGAAAGGAATAAAGGGACATTGTATAGACATAAAGAACAGGCTTGTATAGGTATTGAAATAATAGGAGCAAATAAAGCAAAAATTCGCCACATAGCAGTCATTCCGCAATATCGTCATAAAGGGATTGCGTTGCAGATGATAAAGGAAGTAGTAAGAATACATCAATTGACGTATCTCGAGGCAGAGACAGACGATGAGGCGGTAGAATTTTATAAAAAAATTGGTTTTCAGGTTAGAAGTTTAGGAGAAAAATATCCAGGAGTTGAAAGATTTCATTGTTACTTGTAAAAGGAGCAATGAAAATATACATATTGAGTATGGTTTGAAAAAAGTAATAATAACATTATATAATATAGGTATCTGGAAAAATATAGATAAAAGAAGATGGGTGTATAACACATGAGAATGGATAAAAGTAAATTTATAAAAATTGCTACTTCAATAGGAGTGTCATCTTTTTTATTAACGGGCTGTGGCGATTATGAAGAAGATACTGCCCAGCAAGAAAGTACTGCTGTTAAAACAGATGGTGCAAAACAAGGAAATGAACAAGAAAGATTAAATTGTGATGATAAAGCTCCAACTAATGAAAATGTAGAAAAAGATGAGTTATGTAAGGAAAATAACCCGTCATTTTCTTCTTATCATGAAAATTCACATTTACCGATACTGCCGTTCGTTGCAGGATATTTATTAGCAAGCAGAACTTCAAATATGAATTATACAGTAAAACCGAATATAATGAAGAAACCGTATGCAAATAACATTATTCCATATCGTGAAAAAGACCAAAGTAGAACTGGAGGCAGCGGTGGTGGAGGGTATTACGGCGGAACTAACAGCAACAATAATAAATCTTCCAATAAAGTAGATTTAAATAAACAGCAGCCAAATCCATCAAATAAAGTAACACCAGATACAAATGCGCCGAAATCATCTACGACACAAACGCCGAAAGTGAATTCTGGTTCTAGTGGAATTGGGAATGCAAAAGCGCCAGCAGGATCCTAAAATGAAAGGATAATGGAGTAATGTATACAGAACAAGAACAGAAAGATTATATGAAAGTATGGTTTTCACTTGCAGAAGAGGCTGGTCGGAATGGGTTTACTTGGCCGAGTCTATTAGAAAATGAAGAATGGAATCAATATATGGCAACAGGTATGTATCGTATGCCAATAAAAACTTATACTGCTATTTCAAAAGCGACAGAAGAAATTATGTATGTGCTATATAGAACGTATCAATACATTCTCAATACGACAAAAGATTTTCAAAAATTAGGATTTCCAGCTGAAACGTGGGAAATTGCGAGAATGAAACATACAGGTTTGTTTTCATATTTTACAAGGTTTGACTTTATCGTAAATGGTGAAGATATAAAGTTAATAGAAGTAAATTGTGATACACCCACAGGTTATTTAGAGCCATCTGTCGCAAATGAAGTATTATGCCGTTATCACGATGTAAATCATCCAAATCATATAGAAGAGCATATTGTGCAGGCGTGGGAACAAATTAAACATGACTATAGTATAGATCCTAGAGAAACGATTTATTTTACGAGTTATGATTGGCATGATGAAGACCATCAAACGGTTCAATTTTTAAGAAGCTATTGCTTAGATCAGTCAACGGATTATATAGGTATACAAGATATCGTCGTGGCAGATGATGGTATATATACGCCAGATGGTGAGAGAATTCATTATTTATATAGACTATATCCAATTGAATATTTAGTTTCAGACGCTGATAAAAACGGGAAAAGAATTGGACTCCAGTTTTTAGATCATATAGCGCAAGGTAGAGTGAAAATCATTAATCCACCAGCTGCTTTTCTTATGCAAAATAAAAGTGTACTCGCATTAATTTGGCAACTTTACGAAGAGGAAGTTTTCTTTGAGGAAGAGGAGCGAGGAATCATTCAGAACTACTTCTTACCGACATATTTTACAAATAAACCGTTTATAGAAAGAAATGAATCATATGTTTCTAAACCTTTATACGGCCGTGAAGGCGGAGGAGTATCTATATACGAAAATAATGAACTATTAGCTGAAGATAAAACAGAGTATTACTTTGAACAGCGGAAAATATATCAGCAATACGTAGAAATGCCTGACTATCCAATTGACACGTGGGACGGTCCGTATACTGGTAAACTATTAATTGGTTCACACTGTATTAGCGGGAGAGCTGCTGGTTTATTTTTACGTGTAGGTGAGAAAATAACAGGAAATTTATCGATGTTTACTGGAGTTACAATTGAAGGATAAATGAAACAAAGAGCTTATCATTTTTGATAAGCTCTTTGCTCATATAGCGTTTTTATTGCTGTGATGTAACGCTTTCATTTTTCTTCATTTCAAAGATTTTGTTTCCATCTTCATCTACAATTGTAATAAAGTCTCTAAGTTTTGGTACACCAATATACATGACTGGGTTTTCATCTTTTCCTTTACTTTTCTCGATATGCAAGACGATAACAGATTTGTCTTTTTCATCCTTCACTTCTTTTACTGTAATTTTATCATTTTTATATTTCGTTCCAAATGCTAAATATATCATTCTTTTACCTTCGCTAATACTATCATTTGAGTAATGTACCATCGTTGGATCTTCTTGTGCTTTTTCATATAAATTTGATGGGCCCAATCCAATTTTATTATATCTGGATTTTTCTATTACCCAATAATCTTCATATTCATTTTGAAAAGAGACACATGCGCTTAAGAAAACGAGTCCAAATAGTAGAAAAGAGAATAAAGCTTTTTTCATTTGTTCACCTTCTTTAGTTATTTCAAATCAATACACCATAATGTAACTGATATCTTTGTAAGTATATTACCATTTTTTTATGTTCGTAAAGACGATTAAGTTAAAAATTAAGAAAAATATGATAATATATGTATGTATGTAGTATTTTAAAACAAATGGGGGAACAATCGTGAAAATGAATGACATAGTGGCAAGTACGCAATTGCCAAATACAATCAAAACAATTACAAATGATTTAAGAAAATTAGGGTTGAAAAAAGGAATGACGGTTATTGTACATTCTTCGTTAAGTTCTATTGGCTGGGTATCAGGCGGAGCAGTTGCAGTAGTAGAGGCGTTAATGGAGGTTATTACAGAAGAGGGAACGATTATTATGCCAACTCAGTCTTCGGATTTATCTGATCCGAAACATTGGTCAAGACCACCTGTACCTGAAGAATGGTGGCAAATTATTCGGGATAACGTCCCAGCATTTGAGCCACATATAACACCAACAAGGGCAATGGGAAAAGTAGTTGAATGTTTTCGTACATATCCGAATGTAGTACGTAGTAACCATCCATTAGGAAGCTTTGCTGCATGGGGAAGACATGCAGAAGAAATAACGGAGAATCAGTCACTATCGATGAGTTTAGGAGAAGAATCTCCATTAAGAAAAATATACGATCTAGACGGATACATATTATTAATTGGTGTTGGATATGATTCCAATACTTCTGTACATTTATCAGAAGTACGTTCTGGTGCATGTGAGTTAATAAAAGTAGGGGCACCTATTATAGAAAATGGTGAAAGAGTATGGAAAGAATTTGTTGATATGGATTACGATTCTGATAAATTTGTAGAAATTGGTGTAGAGTTTGAGCAAAAGGGAACCGTAACAATGGGGAAAATAGGAAACGCAAAGTGCCGTCTTATGAAACAACGTGATATAGTTGACTTTGGAACAGAATGGTTTCGTAAGAAAAATTAGTAAGGGATGGTTACGATGAAGGGGAAAAAGGTATTAATTACAAGCGGTGGTTGTTTAGAAAAATGGGATCAAGTACGCGGACATACAAATATGGCAAAAGGAACAATTGGAAGAATAATCGCCGAAGATCTTATAAGTAAAGGGGCCCATGTTATATATTTACACGGTTATTTTGCGGAGAAACCGAATGATATAAACAATCAATTAGAATTACACCCATTTGAAGGAATTATTGATTTACGAGATAAAATGAAAAGTATCATTACGCATGAAAAAGTCGATGCGGTTATTATGGCAGCGGCTGGGTCTGATTGGGTTGTGGACAAAATTTGTGATCAAGAGGGCAATGTTCTTGATATGAATGGAAAAATCTCAAGTGATATAGCGCCAATTATACATTTTCAAAAGGCACCGAAAGTATTAAAGCAAATAAAACAGTGGGATTCAGAAACTGTACTCGTTGGCTTTAAACTTGAAAGCGATGTAAATGAAGAAGAACTGTTTGAAAGAGCGAAAAATAGAATGGAAGAAGCAAAGGCAAGTGTAATGATTGCAAATTCACCACATTCTTTATATTCGCGCGGAGCGGTACACTACGTAATTGGACAAGACGGTAAAGGGCAGTTATGTAATGGAAAAGATGAAACAGCGAAAGAAATTGTTAAAAGGTTAGAGGTATTATGTAATCGCGTTACTGCTTTATAATTTCAAGTATTTGGATAAGAGTGAATCTGCATAGTATATATTGGTAAGTGAAACTTTTTGCTTTGATACAAACGTTAACCATTCAATATGGATACATAGAATAATTGGTGAGGAGTGAATTCTATGGAACATTTATTAAAGCAAGCTATTAAACTCCGGAAAGAAAAGAAATATGCGCAGTCTAAAGAGATACTCATTGGATTAACGAACTTTACGAGGGATGCAGAAGTACTTTATCAATGTGCATGGATACATGATGTAATGGGGCTGGAAACAGAAGCTATGCCGTATTATGAACAGGCGATTGCAAACGGTCTTGAAGGTGAGTCGCTTTGCGGCGCATATATCGGTCTTGGTAGTACATATCGTTGTATAGGTGAGTATGACAAAGCAATTACTGTTTTAGAAACAGGTTTGCAGCAGTTTCCAGATAATGATGTGATGAAAGTATTTTTGTCATTAGCGAAATATAATGTAAACGATCATGAATCCGCGATGAAATTATTACTTGAAACAGTCGTAAAAGTAGAAGAGGTTAAAGAATTTGAACGTGCTATTTCATTTTATAAAGACCATTTAAACGAGGTTTATAAATAGAGGAGTGAATGTATGAGTGTCACACTTTCGCGAAGGCGAAAAGGTATATGGATTGGACTTGTATCTTTAATTTTGTTATCAAACTATTTATTGTATGCTCTTCCGATTGTACCAGCTACTCCGAAAGAAGTTGTTCTTGGATCATTATTAGATTGCATGTTTGTAATTCCAGTCATTACGTATTTCTTTATTATTCGAAAAAGATACTCGTTAACATATATATTTCCTGTTGTAATAGCTGGTTATATATTTGCAAGATTTATTATTCCAAGCGACTATTTACAAGCTTTTTCATACGTTTCTTATATTATAGTTGCAGGAGAAATTGCTTTTGTATGTGTAGAGTTATTTCTTCTATATAAAATTGTTAGAAAGCTTCCTAACATAATAAAAAAATATAAAGAATATAAAAGTGAGTATTCTTTATTTTCTTATGCAATTGATGCTGCGTTTGAAGCCACTATGAAAAGAAATAAATTAGTAGATATCATTGTAACAGAGTGTAAGTTAATCTATTATGCATTTTTATCGTGGCGTGAAAAAGTGCCAGAAGGTGAATCCGTATACTCATATCACAAAAAGACTGGTGCAATAGGTGTATATATCATGATCATCCATGCGACCTTAATAGAAAGTATCGGTTTTCATTATTTGCTTCATCAATGGAATCCAGTAATAGCATGGATGTTACTTATTTTAAACGTGTATGCAATGTTTTATTTTTTAGCTGAAATACAAGCAATGCGAAAAAATCTAATTATTCTTGCGGAAGAAAAGATAATCATTCAAATTGGGTTAGGAAAGAAAATTATTATACCATTTACACAAATTGATACAATTACGTTTTATAAAGGAGAACTTTTAAAGAAAGAGAAAGAGGTTCTTGATGCAACCGTGATGGAATTTATAAAGGAACCTCCAACATTTGAAATAATACTTAAAGAGCCAATGAAAGCGCAATTGTTATATGGATTTTCTAAAACAGTAAGTCGTGTTCACTTAAATGTTGATGAGGAACGGAAGTTTTATGATGCGGTTACGGAGAAGTTAAAACATGAATAATGCTACTAATTTTCATCATGCGTTTGGTGTGTACGGCATTTGTATCGAAAACAATCAAATATTAGTAATCGATAAAATGAAAGGTCCATATAGAAATCGGTATGATCTACCTGGTGGTAGTTTAGAAGATGGGGAAACATTATTAGCTGCACTTCATAGAGAGATAAAAGAGGAGACCGGGATAAATGTAACGGTAGTAAAACAAATAGGTACAATTGATTTTCAATTTCCATCAAAGTTCAAGGAGTACACACATGTACATCATATCGCAGTTTTCTACGGTGTTGAAAGGTGCGGAGGTAAATTCGAAGTACCGGAACAATTTGAAGAACAAGATTCATCAGGAGCTAGATGGATTCCTATCGAAAGCATTACAGAACGCAATTCATCTCCGCTTGTATGTAGTGCAGTAGAGTGGCTGAAAACAAATGAGCTTCCATTAGAAGTGAAAAAATATGAAACATGGACAGTGAAAAACTCCTTCTAAAATAAGAGGGAGTTTTTATTGTGTATTTGGAGACCAAACACTTCTTTATCACTATATAAATGGATATAATTAAGGTTAGAAATAGCTTAAGGGGAAACAAACAATGAATAAATTACTTACACTTAAAAGTAAAATTGTAGAAAGAAAAATCCGGTATGACTCGACAATAGTAGATCATACTTGCTTATTACTTGAAAAGCAGTTGCAAAGTATCGTGCTATTTCATGAGGTTCAGTATTCATTTACAATGACTGCACATAGTGCAAGTTTAACAATCCCAAAAGGAAGTTACACCATTGCATACTACTGGGAAGATCGTCCGTACAATTTATACATATGGAGAGATAAGAATGGAATGTATGTAGGCTCTTATTTTAATGTTGTAAAAAATACGCAAATAACAGACGAACTAGTGTCATTTGAAGATTTAATTATTGATATTTTAGTACTTCCAAGCGGAGAATATTTTATTTTAGATGAAGATGAGTTACCTGAGCCTTTAGAGAGTTTTGAAGGTGGCTATGTGAATGAAGCTCTTTATGTATTAGAGGAAATCATTCAAAAGACGCTTCCTCAAATGATTGTAGAGACAGAAAGGGTGAGGTTAAACTAAAGTGTAATCGCTTTGAAAATAGAATACGTGTTTAATGAAATTGAGTAGTCTTAAGTTATATGATCTAACTTTTTTGATAAGTGTAAGGTTAGAAGTGTATTTCTTGAGGCATGTGAGTTTTCTTATTGGTTACAATGGATTAAGAACGATAAGAAATAGCTTTCGATGAAACAACAGTCAAGAAGTTTAAACAAATCGTTTGTATGTTTTAATAAAACCTAGTTGACTTATCGGAAATGTTTGTATAATATGTAGTTAATTCCATAACGTATTGCTGATTGGAGAAACCAAAGGCATTTTATCTATTGATAAAATGCCTTTGGTTTTTTTATTACATAAATACTGAATCTATTCATTTAGATGAATCATTTCAAGGAGGGGAAGAAGTGACTGTTTCAATTAATGAGGTATCAAAATGTTTTTTGAAGCAAACTGGTACTGTTCAAGTATTAGAGAATATTAATTTTCAATTAGAAAAAGGGGATTTTGTTACAGTAATTGGTCCGAGTGGTTGCGGGAAAAGTACATTATTAAAAATTGTTGCCGGTTTAGACAACGATTTTGAAGGTGAAATCATTATTGATGGGGAGCGCATAACAAAACCGAGTAAGAAGCAAGGATTTATATTTCAAGAGCATCGTCTGTTTCCGTGGTTAACAGTTGAAGAAAACATTGCAGCTGATTTGTCATTAAAAGATAAGTATGTGAAGGATAAGGTAAAGGAATGGGTTGAAATTGTTCGGTTAGATGGTTTTGAAAAATCATATCCGAAAGAAATATCAGGTGGGATGTCACAACGCGTTGCGATTGCAAGAGCTTTATTAAGAGACCCAAGTGTATTATTACTCGATGAACCTTTTGGAGCACTGGATGCGTTTACGCGAAGTCATTTGCAAGAAGTATTGCTGAATATTTGGGAGCAAAAGAAAACGACAATGATATTTGTTACACACGATATAGATGAAGCGATATATCTTTCAAACCGAATTGTCATCATGAGTGCAAAGCCAGGAGAAATACATAAAGTAATTGAAAATAATTTGTCTTACCCGCGAAATAAAACTTCTCAATCATTCCAACAGCTTCGAACGAAAGTATTACAGCAGTTTGAGCATGGAGGATTGATTCAAACAAGTATATAGGGAAAGGGTGAGTATTTATGTATAAAAAATTTAAAGTTCTTTCTTTTGCTTTAGCTATTTCTTTATTTTTATTCGGATGTGAAAAAAGCACAGCAAGTAGTAAGAAAGAAGATGTAACAGTGCAAATTGGTATTCAGCAAGGATTAAGTCCGCTCTTACTGGCACAGAAAAAGGGCTGGTTTGAAGAAGAATTTAAAAAGGAAGGAGTTAAAGTGAAATGGACAGAGTTTCAAAGTGGTCCTCCTTATTTTGAAGCAATTGCATCAGATCGATTAGACTTTGGTGAAGTGGGGAACTCCCCGGTTATTTCAGCGCAATCAGCAGGTATTGGATTTACTGAAATTGCTAATACAAGCTATGCGAGAAAAGGAACAGGGATTCTTGTACAACAGGATAGCAAGATTACGAGTGTCAAAGAATTGAAAGGTAAAAAAATCGCAGTTGCAAAAGGAAGTAGCGCATTTAATTTATTGTATCGAGCGCTAGATAAAGAAGGTATCGATGCGAAAGATGTTAATATCATTCAGTTACAACCAGATGAAGCGCAGCCAGCATTTGAATCAGGATCAGTAGATGCATGGGCAATTTGGGATCCCTTCATATCGTTACATACGGTAAATAAAGGAGCGAAGGTGATTACAGATGGTGAAATATTAAATGTATCTTCTCCAGAGTTTTTAATTGCGAGAACAAAATTTGCAAAAGAGCATCCAGAATTAGTTGAGAAATTCCTTAAAGTATATGAAAAAGCACGTGTATGGCAAGATGAAAACTTGGATGAGGCAATAAAAATATACAATTCTGCAAAGAAAATAGATGCAGAGATTGTAAAAGAAGTATTTCAACACGACAAACCCATCTTAGTTCCGGTAACAAAAGAAATAATAGCAGAACAGCAAAAGACAGCAGACTTTCAATATAAGCTCGGTTCTATAAAGAAAGAAATTAAGACAGATAAAGTTGTAGATAATTCTTTCGTAGAAAAAGCGTTAAAGGCGAAGTGAAAAGAGGTTGTATAAATTGGAGAATACGAAAGCGGTTATTAAAAGGGCGAGTATAACGATTGAGAAAAACAATGTAAAGAAAGTACAGAAGACGAATATCAAATTTTTGATAAGGGCAATTACTATACCGATTATTATATTAATAATTTGGCAATTGGCCGGCGTATTTGGTCTAGTTTCTAAAACAGTTTTACCAACGCCGCTAGATATATTTGTAGCTTTTCAAGAACTTTTAAAAACAGGAGAGTTATTCGGTCATTTAAGTATTAGTGTATTCAGGGCTGCGGCTGGTTTCTTTATTGGCGGGAGTTTAGGAATTATTTTAGGAACAATTGTTGGATTTTCAACGAGGAGTGAGCAATATTTAGATCCGTCAGTACAAATGTTAAGAACTGTGCCTCACTTAGCTGTTGCACCGCTTTTCGTATTATGGTTCGGTTTTGGGGAAACATCAAAAGTGTTATTAATTGCAGATGGTGCATTTTTTCCTTTATACGTAAACGCGTTTCTAGGAATACGAGGTGTAGATTCAAAATTATTTGATGTTGCGAGAGTGTTAGAGTTTAGTAAAAGAAAATTAATTACAAAATTAATTTTACCTGCCGCATTACCGAACCTATTACTAGGAGCAAGATTATCATTAGGAGTTGCATGGGTGAGTTTAGTAGTAGCAGAACTTATGGGATCTACAGAAGGTATTGGCTATATGATAATGGATGCAAGGCAATTTTCAAATACAGATATCGTATTTGTCGGTATTATAATTTTTGCATTCGTTGGGAAGTTTTCTGATTCACTCGTACGTTTACTAGAAGTTAAGTTTTTAAGATGGAGGGATAATTTTAAAGGTGAGACAGGGAATTAATATATAAATTATTAGGGGTAATTTATATAGAGTGCTTTAATATACGTTTCAAAATAATAAAGGGGTGTGCAAAAAAAATGGAATTATTATGGTTTATTCCGGCTTATGGAGATGGTAGATATTTAGGTACAACAAAGAGAGGAAGAGCAGCTGAGTATGGTTATTATAAACAAGTTGCACAGGCAGCCGATTATTTAGGATATACAGGTGTGTTACTTCCAACTGGTCAAGGTTGTGAAGATCCATGGGTGTTAGCGTCAGCTCTTGCAGCTGAGACAGAAAAGCTGAAATTTTTAGTAGCAGTTAGACCGGGACTAATGTCACCAACAGTTGCAGCGAGGATGGCTTCTACATTTGATAGAATTTCAGACGGCAGACTTCTAATTAATGTAGTAGCTGGAGGGGATCCAGTTGAATTGCAAGGTGATGGATTATATCTTGAGCATGATGAAAGATATGAAGCAGCAGATGAGTTTTTAAAAGTTTGGAAATCGACATTGCAAGGTGAAACAATTTCTTTAGAAGGAAAACATATTAAGGTTACGGATAGTAAAGTTGTGTTCCCGCCAGTTCAAACGCCTTACCCTCCTATATATTTTGGAGGATCATCCGCTGCTGGAAAGGAAGTTGCAGCAGAACATAGTGATGTATATTTAACGTGGGGCGAGCCACCAAAGCAAGTGAAAGAGAAAATAGATGAAGTAAGAAAACTTGCGGAAGAAAAGGGGCGTACGGTTCAATTTGGCATTAGATTACACGTAATTGTAAGAGAAACAGAAGAAGAAGCATGGGAAGAGGCAGAACGTTTAATTCAATATGTAGATAATGAGACAATTGAGCTTGCTCAAAAAACATTTGCAAGATACGATTCAGTTGGTCAAAAACGAATGACTTATTTAAATAAAGGTACACGGGAGTCGTTAGAGATAAGTCCAAACTTATGGGCTGGTATAGGACTTGTAAGAGGTGGCGCAGGTACTGCACTTGTAGGTGATCCGCATACAGTAGCAGATAGAATAAAAGAATATGAAGCATTAGGAATTGATACATTTGTTTTATCAGGATATCCTCATTTAGAAGAGGCATATGAAGTGGCAGAACTGTTATTTCCTTTATTGAAAGAAGATAAAAAACAAGAGAATAAAATTGTTGGTGAAATGATAGCTGATGCATATGCATTAAAAAAATAGTGAGAAATAAAGTGAAACTTTAATCCTTTGGATGAATTGTCCCAAAGGATTATTAGTTGAACCAATCGGGTATTTACAGGCAGTTTCACCTATGCTTTACTCCATTTTATTTACTGCCTGTTAATACGGGATAAAAAAACTCGCAAGTAAATCACTTGCGAGTTTTCATCGTAAACTATCAGAAAATATGGTAAAATTAAATAGTAACTTAAGGTACGGTTGGTTGTTCAATTATCACTTCTCCAAGTAGGAGGGGGGTGATAATAAGTGAGTGAAATAGCGTTGTTACTGCAAGGTGGACTGTTTCTCGTTGCATTGTTAACGTTCGTCGTCGTTTTAATAGACAAGCTCAAAAAATAACAACCCACCTATGCCAATAGAATGTGGGTTGTTTTGTTTGTAAGAAACAAATAGGATAAATGAACAATCCAATCTGCTAAGTTACGTGGACTAGTGTGTAGCCGCACACTAGTCTTTTTTATTTATATACAATTTATAATTGGTTTATGTGATTGTATTGTTCTTTTCATACTTATTATAACACAGTGTCTTTTCATCAAGAAAGGAGACCGTATGTTCTGTTTTGTGATTAAATAGAAGGTGCTTTTTCTTTAAAGAGCCCGTCCATATACTGTTTTAAAGTTTGGACATAAAATTCCTGTTTATTTACATTATTGACCCCGACAATTGGTGATGGAAGTTCATATCTCTTTTCGGATAAATGAACGACAACGTCAAAAATATCAAATAGACGAATGAAACAGAACAGGCCATCTTTATCGCTTAATAAAATAAAGTAATGGTTTTCGCTATTTGTATTTAATGTATTCCATAATGAACTTTTGCTTAAATCGCGAACAATGCTCTTTTCTTTTAATTCTATGAAGTCAGCATTTGATAGAATGTTAGAAATATCAATCGCATCTGGATCTTCAAAATAGCCATCGACTGCTTGTACAGCGAAAGTATAAGCCATTTTTAATACACTCATTTTATACTTACGGTTATCTAAAAGTAATTCACGTTGAATAGAGCTAGCTACTTTCGTTACACGTTCTTCTTTCCAAATTTCATTATGTAGTGAAATATCGTGCTTTTTACATAGTTTCATAATTAAAGCATTGGAATAAAGTATTTCATCACTTACTTCAACAACATCTGTCTCAGCGGCCGCAAGTTCCTCACCATGCTCATTTGTATAGAGAGGGGAGTCAATCTGTTTTTTCATTTGCTCAATCTTAAATTGACTTAATTTATGCCGAATTAAGGGGCGATCAATATTTGTTGTCATTTGTTCATGACAAGTATCACAAATGGAGTTTGTGAAATAATATCCACATAATATTTCTGGGATGACATATTGTTCACTAAGTTCTTTCGTATCTTTTCTGCAAATGATGCATTGTGTCATTTTTATCACCTTTACCTGCAAATTTGTATGTAATCTCATTGTAGTGTATTTATTGGTATTTTGGAATATTGTAAAGGAAAATATTATGTGAAATTGTTGCTTGTTTTGGTACAATGAAGAGAAGTGCTAGTTTAAAGGAGGACGTTTTTTTGAAATCGAAAGTGCACTTTTGGACATTAGAAGTGCTAATGGTTGTAGCGATCATATTTATTTGCACAAAAATATCGTTTCTATTTCAACCGATTGGTATCTTCATATCAACGTTGTTTTTCCCAATCTTAATCGCGCTTTTTTTATACTTCATATTTAATCCGGTATTAGTCTTTTTGGAGGATAAAAAAGTACCTAGAAATTTAGCGATTTTACTGTTATATCTTTTTATCATAACATTAACTGCGGTAGGAGTGGGAGTAGTAGTTCCAACGATCTCCCAACAGCTAATGGATTTAGTAAAAAATATGCCAGGTTATATAAAAGAGGGAAAAGTATACATACAAGATTTATCCCATCATAGATTGTTTGAATGGTTATCTACACAAAACTATGTTTCCATTGAAACAATTGAAAAAAATGCAATTGAATACTTAAAGGATATACCAAACACACTTACGTCGAGTGCAACGGCTTTATTTGGTATTATCACGAACGTTGCGTTAGTCATATTTACAGTACCGTTCATATTGTTTTACATGTTTAAAGATGGACATGCGTTTCCAGGGAAAGCAGTTAGTCTATTACCTGAGTCTTACCGTGAAGAAGGACTTCGTATCATTAAGGAAACGAACGAAACATTATCTGCATATATTCAAGGGCAAGCGCTCGTTTGTATATTTGTAGGTGCTTTTACTTTTATCGGTTATTTCATTATCGATTTACCGTACGCTTTCGTTTTAGGAATTATAGCAGCATTTACAAATATCATTCCTAACTTAGGTCCATTTATCGGTGCGGCACCAGCTGTTATTGTAGGTCTGTTCGTATCTCCGATGCAAGCGTTGTACGTAATTATTATCGTAACAATTGTACAACAGTTTGAAAGTAACATCATTTCACCGCGTATTATGAGTTCAAAATTAAATATCCATCCGTTAACAATTATTATTTTAATTTTAGGGGTAGGTAACTTTGCGGGAATTATCGGAATGATTTTGGCAGTACCAGTTTATGCAGTAACAAAAACAGTTGTATCGAACTTAGTGAGATTGTTTAAGACGAAACGAAGTAATCGAAAATAGTATAAGTTGAGAAAGATACACCGCTTTTTAAGTGGTGTATCTTTTGTTTGTTAATCAATGTAAAAAAGTGTATGCATAAACTTTTATTATATATTTATTACATATCAAATATAACGATAAACTTGTATGATATAGCCTCTATAAAACTATGTGGAATCCCTCTGAACTATCCAAATCATTTCCTTACAGCGTGCTAGCAACATCATAATCGACCCCTTTCAAATTTTATATTTTTAAAGGATTATAGATGAGAGTAGTACTTGCTTCTACGATCTCTAATTTCGTCTATAATCTCTTTATATTGTTCTTCTTGTTTTAATTCAGCTCCAGAAAGGTTCTTTTTCTGAATTGTAATTGTTAAAAAGAAAAGGTGAAACTTCATGATACATTCCTCCTTTCGAAAGGAATTATAGATGGCTACAGTAGTGACTTTGACGTTCTTTTACATCCTCCATAGCTTTATTAATTTGATGGTCATGCAATATCTCACTGTCTGAGAACTTAGTTTTTTGAATGGTGATCGTTAAAAAGAATACTTTAAATTTCATTAGATAAAACCCCTTTATAAGTTTATTAGAAAAGACGGCTGTAATAAGAAGCTTGATGCTCTTTTACTTCGTCCATAATAGTTTGAATGTGTTGCTCACGCAAAATCTCATTCTGAGAAAGCTTACGTTTTTGAATAGTGATAGTTAAAAAGAATGCTTTAAATTTCATGAAGGCATTGCTCCTTTATAATTAATTTAGAAAAGACGTGTGTAATAAGAGGCTTGACGCTCTTTTACTTCATCCATAATAGTTTGAATGTGTTGCTCACGTAAAATCTCACTTTGAGAAAGTTTATGTTTTTGAATGGTGATCGTTAAAAAGAATGCTTTAAATTTCATGAAGGTATTGCCCCTTTAAAATATATTTTTAATACATTTGCGTATAGTATGAACTTTTAATGTCAGTCATTTCATCAGTCAGTTGTTTTAATTGTTGTTTACGATTGATTTCAGCTTCAGTTAAAGTATTTTTCTGAAGTACAGTCGTAAAAAAGAAAATATGAAAAGTCATAAATGAATTCCTCCTTTCGAAAAGGAATTACATGTGATCACAATAAAGTGTTTGGCGCTCCTTAACATCATTCATAGCTTTTTCAATTTGCTCATTATGAAAAATTTCATCTTTGGAAATTGTATTTCTTTGAATCGTAATACTTAAAAACAATACGCTAATTGTCATCGAATGTTGCTCCTTTCTTTAAAAAATAATGTAAGAGACTAAAAAATCGCACAAAAAAGCCACAGGAAGATATAGTTCTCCTATGGCCAGGCGTGAAAAAGCCACAGGAAAGTATACGACCTCCTGTGGCGAATTTATGAATTAATAGAAATAAAGTGCGATTTTCAATTCTCCATTAGGGTGGTCGAATTCATATTTAATTGTCCAGAAAACACAGGTGCAGTTAACGCTAAAGTTAAAGCATGTAATTGTAATTTCATCATTTCCTTCGACCTCCTTTTAGAATATTTTTCTTACGTTAGTAAGTATATACAATTAATGGATAATTGTAAACATGAAAATTGAAAATTTTTAATTTTGATTAAAATGCGTATGTTTTAAAGAAATTTGACGAGACATAATGTAATTAACGAAATAGCGATAAAAATGGGGGCTGCTAAATGAAATATATGCATCGTAATGGAGTGGTTATGCTAACAATTTTTTTATGTATTACTGCTTGTTCTAGCGGAGAAAGAATAAAAGAAATATCTGATATGGAACCAAGTGATTTTAAGAAATATGCTGGGACATACGTTGGTAATCATTCAGTTGAAACTTCAAAATTTTAGAAAGAGAGTCATTCTTAAATGAATGACTCTCTTTTTTTAAAGAAATTTATGGAAATAGATATTTTTATGTGATATGGTTAATTACATAAGTAATGAACCTATGAACCTAAGGTGGTGAAATTGTGAAACCTACTCTAGAGGAAAATAAATTAATATACTTGCAAATTGCAGAAACGATTGAATCAGATATTTTAAAAGACATATTACTTGAAGAAGAACAAGTTCCATCAACAAATCAATTTGCGAAAATGTTACAAATAAATCCAGCTACTGCAGCTAAAGGGGTAAACGTATTAGTGGATGAAGGGATTTTATATAAAAAGAGAGGGATCGGGATGTTTGTTGCAAAGGGAGCGAAAGAAGTCGTACTAAAAAAGAGACAAAACACTTTTATGACTGAATATTTACCGAAAGTGTGGGAAGAAGCAAAAGTGCTAGAAATATCAAAAGATGAATTGATGGATATGATTCAAAAAATTACGAAGGAGGGGAAAGAGGGATGATTGCACTTGAAACGAAAGAGATAACGAAAAAATATAAAAAGAAAGTAGCTGTAAATGAAGTTACGATTTCATTGGAAGAGCATAAAATATATGGTTTGCTTGGAAGAAATGGAGCAGGAAAAACGACACTATTAAATTTACTTGCAGGCCAAATTACTTCAAGTAGTGGAAGCGTATCAATATTTGGCGAACATGTTTTTGAGAATAGTAAAGCGATGCAAAATATTTGTTTTGTTAGAGTGAAAGAAGAAGCTCATTTAAGTTTTAAAGTAAAAGAAATTTTTAAGATGTGCAGCATGTTTTATAAAAACTGGGATGGAAAGTATGCTGAAGAACTCGCTAATAAATTTCAGCTTAATATGACAGTGAAATATCATAAATTATCACACGGCATGCAAACAGTCGTCGGCATTATTCAAGGGTTAGCAAGTAGGGCGCCAATAACAATTTTTGATGAACCGACTACAGGTTTAGACGCAGCACATCGAGAGTTGTTTTATAGTTTACTACTAGAAGATTACGCTGAGTATCCACGAACAATTATATTATCAACACATTTAGTAGAAGAAGTAACCCATGTGATTGAAGATGTAATTATCATAAAAGAAGGAAAACTAGTTGTTCAATCATCGGTAGAAGATTTATTGCAACAAGGTCATATTATTTCAGGAAAAAAAGATAAAGTAGATGGATTTTCAAACAATAAAAAAGTAATAAATCGAGAAGTTTATGGAAATAAGGGGATTGCTGTTATATGGGACGAGCTTTCTAATGAAGATTATTACTCTCTTGAAAAAGAAGGTTTAGTAATTGATAGAATTACATTACAAAAACTATTTATTCACATAACTGGTGGTGAAGTGAAATGACGATGTTATTGAAGCAGTTAAAGTTACATATTAATTTTCATTATAAAGCAATTTTAATATTTTGGATTGTAGCTTTATTAATAAAAGGGTCTTTAAATGCTGTTCATTTAAATGGAGCGAACATTGGTTATTTACCCGAAATTATAAATAATCCTTCAATAGCAATTATGTTATTTATAGTAGGGAGTGTTTTCATCATACAAGATGAGCTATTTCGTTTAGCAGTTTCATTCGGTGTAACGAGAATCCAATATTTTATCGGAGCCATTTGTTATATCGTATTGCAATCCGCAATGTTTGCGTTTCTTCAAGTAATGCTTATGCAAGAAATAAAATATAATTTAGTAAATGTTAGTTTTGGAGAGCAATTGGTACAAGAATTTATTTTGCACTTTTTATTTTATGTTACAACAGCATGTTTCTTCCAAGTGGTAGTGGTTTTTAAACAACGATTTCAGTGGATTGGTCTTATGATTGGTGGAACACTATTCTTATCAACAATTAGTGTACTTTATGGAGAAGCAGGGGTAACCGGTTTATTATTTACAAGTGATGGATCTTTAGTAGATATTCCATATTTTACTGTTATTTCAATTGGATTAACTACCTTTTATATCATAACTAGTAGTATATTTATACGCAAAGTATCATTTGAACGAACGGTTTAATAGAGTGTTAGATTATTTTAGAGAGAAGGAAGAGTAAATGGAAGATACTTCTTCATTAATAACTGTCTTTTTATGCATTGCACTACTAATATTTTGGCGTCGTTATCGCTCCATGCATAGGCCAATAAAGGGATCAGGAAAACGTATTTTATGGCCATTATTATTTTTAACACCAGGGATTATATGGTTTTTTGGCCCCGTACATTCAGCTATATTACAAGTAATTATAGCGGTATTCATTGGTGTACTTTTTGCTGTGCCGCTTATAGTATTAACAAATTATGAGCAAAGAGAGGATGGGAATATTTATACGAAAAAAAGTGCAGCTTTTTTAATTACTTTTATTGCACTGATTATTTTAAGATATGGTTCAAGGCAATATATTGTTGATTTAGATCAACAAACGATTGGTTTATTATTTTACGTAGTTGCCGTGTCATATATCTTTCCGTGGAGAATTGCTTGTTATATTAAGTTCAGAAAAGTTTGGCGGGAAAAGAATAATCATGCTATATAAGAAAAAACTTCTCTTTTGAGAAGTTTTTTCTTTTTATATATAATTGTAAACATTTGTTGAAGTGCACACTGCTATACAATATGATAAATATAAAAAAGGGGAAGTAGGGAGTATAAAAATGCGTACGATTTTACTTTTTCTAAATAAAATTTCTATCAATGAAATAGAGGCCATTAGGCTAAAACATGATCCTTTATTTGGGTTAATTCCACCGCATATTACAATTGTATTCCCATTTAAGAGTAATATTTCAAATGATGAATTAAAATCTCATATTTTGAATTTATCAAGAGGGGTAGGGAAAATTGAAATTGAATTCGCAAATCGTATTACTAGTGTAGGAAACTATTTGTTTTTAGAAGTTGAGAGAGGGAAAGAACAAATAACCAAACTACATGATATGCTGTATACAGAACCTTTAAGACAATTTTTGAAAGAAGATATTCCGTACATACCACATGTAACAATCGGGAGAAAAGAGAGTGCGGAGTTAGCTGCAAAAGTAGCCGAGGATATTCATAGTTTACCTGAAAAGTTACAATGTGTAATTGATAGAATTAGTGTGGAGCGAATTGGAGAGAACGAGGAATCAATTATTGAATTTGAAGTACCGTTGCAAAAAAGCTGACAAAAGTCAGCTTTTTTTATTCGTAGCATAAAGTAAAGCACCAATCGCACCACTATTACCACCATCTCGTAAAAAGATGGGTGTTTTATTTTGGTATTTTGTGTAGCTACTAATAATATTTTGAAGATGTATGTTATTACATAGAGTCGAACCAATATAAATAATATGGTCAATGTTTTTTGTTTCGGCGAATTGAAGGCTTAATGCAGTAACGACTTCACCGACAAGTCCTTGTACAGTAGCAAGTATATCTGAGCTATTATAAATTGAGTCTGTAATAGCGGCTTTACCAAAATTGCTTGCAGTTAAACTATTATCAATAGGAGAGAGAATACCACCATAAATATCTCCAACCGTAATATCAAGTTCTTTTCTAGATCCTACTTTTGTTAAAGGAATCACATCTTCAAAATGATCTATATTTGTTAACAATTTTGAAAGCCCCATAATAGTACCACCGCCAACACCGGTTCCACCAGCGCGAATATATTTGTCATTATAAACGTAATGAATAGAAGTACCTGTACCGATATTTGTTAAAACAAAGTTGTTTATATCATATTTTTCTTTTTTTAATATGTAACGGACACCTACAAGAGTAGCTTCAAATTCGTTTAGTTCAACTATTTTATATGAGTCTGAAAGTAGTTGTTGTAATTGTTTCGCTTTACCACCAGTAATACATATTTGTTTTATACCAGTTCGGTTCTTAAGCCAATCTATTATGTTATCTTGTTCATTTGAATAAAATTTTTCAAAGGCTAATTGCTTTTTTTCGTTCAAATAAGCAATTTTCGTTAATGTTCCTCCAGCATCGATACCGATCGTACTTTCCATTTTTCTGCCCCTAACTAAGTAATTTGTTTACTCTGTTCATGTTGATGAGACGAATTTGTAGGAGATAGATACCCTAGTGAATGAAAACGTCTCTATTCTGCTTGGTATATTAATAGCTTTTCTATCGTTACAATCGGCTGATTATTAACGGTTGCGGTACCTTTACCAAGAACAAAACCTCGGCGATTGCGAGTTAACTCATAATGTAAATCAAGTTTATCACCAGGATATGCTTTTTCATGGAATTCAACCCCATCTAAAGAGGAAAGGAAGCCTAGCCCTTCAGAGTCACTTGTATGTACAAATGCGCTAAGCTGAGCAAGTGCCTCTACAATTAACATATGAGGCATATGATTTTGACTATCATTTATAAACCATTCGTTATTTGTAATGAGTTTATATCCTGTAACGGATTCACCTTGTTTTACATTTGTTACTTTATCAATCATTAAAAATGGATAACGATGGGGAAGAGTGTCCTTAATATGCATATGAAAGTACCTCCAATGAATAATACCCCTGCTATAGTTAAGCAGGGGAGTTGCAATTAATTTTTAACTAATTCTTCTGCTTTTTCAAGAGAAAAAATACCGCTATTTCTAATGTTTTCAACAACTTGTTGTAACACTGCTTTATCTTGAACGAGTGCAATGCGTACAAATCCTTCTCCGTGAGGTCCGAATGCATGACCTGGTGTGACAACGACATTCGCATGATCCATTAATGCATAAGCGAAGTCTATAGAAGTCCAGCCTTTCGGAATTTCGGCCCAGACGAACATACTGCCAGCTGGTTTTTCAACATTCCAGCCAAATGTTCGGAACCCATCGACTAAAGTATCTCTACGTTCTTGATAAATACGGCGGTTTTTCTCACAAAAAGCAGCACCATTTCTTAGTGCAGCACATGCCGCTTTTTGAATTGGTAAAAATACTCCGTAATCTGTATTAGATTTAAATTGTGTAAGTGCCCCGACAATTTCTTCATTACCAATCATATAACCAATACGGCTACCTGCTAAACTATAACTTTTTGACAAAGAGTTGATTTCTACGCCAACATCTTTAGCACCAGGCACAGAGAGGAAGCTAATTGGTTTATTACCATCAAAATAAAATTCAGCATAAGCAAAATCATGGAAAACAATAATGTTATGCTTTTTCGCGAATGCGATTACCTCTTTAAAGAAATCTTCATGAGCCATTGCTGGAACGGGATTCCCTGGGAAGTTTAAAATCATCATCTTCGCTTGATCCGCAATTTTTTCAGGGATTAGCTCTAAGTTAGGCAAGAAATCATTTTCTTTTTTTAAAGGCATATAGTAAGATGTTGCACCGGCCATTTGAATTCCTGTTTCATAAGCTGTATATCCTGGGTCAGGAACTAATATAATATCTCCCGGATTCGCATAAACCATAGGTAAATGAACGAGTCCATCTTGTGACCCCATTAATAATAAAACTTCTTTATCGGCATTTAATATAACATTATGAGTGTTGTTGTAATATTCAGTTACAGCTTCGTGAAATTCTTGAATACCACTTAATGTGTATCCATAGCTTTCTTTTTGATTTGCTGTATGTACCATTTCTTCTCTTACGAAATCAGCAGGTGGCATATCAGGATTCCCGATACTTAAATCAATCATTTTGTGACCTGCTGCAATTTTTTCTTTTTTATAGGCTCCTAATTCACTAAATATAGAAGATTGGAATGCTTTCATTCTAGTTGCTAACGTGTAAGTCATCAAAACCCCTCCTAAAAAACAGTGTTTTCTTTCTGCGTTTTTAATTATTCTGAAAACACATGGTTACATTTTATCACTTTTTTGTGAAAATTAAAATGATTGACAAATTTAGAGGGAGGATAAAGAGATGGAATATAAAATAACGCAGAAAATATTTTCTGCGTTTGATATGAAGTGTCATCATTTCTTTTTATATGTACATAATCTTTCCACTGCATAAAAGTATACATTTAATTTGCCATCGACAACTTGTAAAGTTTGATCCGATGTAAATGAGTTACCATAATCAATGTGATATACATTAGAATCCTTTACAAATGAACCTTTGTATAAATCTTCTTTTTTCTTTGTTGTTTGCATTTCTACTAAATATTGAATAATTTTTTCTTTCTTTTCTTCTTTTACAACTGTTTCAAATTTATACGATATAGGACAAAGACCGTTTTTGTTGTCAACGACTTCCCAAGAACTGTATATATCATTATTGCTACATCCACTGAGTAGTATAATGAATAACGGAATAATTAATAGAACCTTTTTCATTTTGTACTCCTTTCTTTTCGTTTTCAATAAACGTGCGAATACGATAGGGATATTGTAATAAATAAAGTTTAAATTTTTATAAAGAATTATTTAATTTCATATAAAAATTTAGAGGGGATTAAAAAAGCATGAGTCTAGTGTAAAGTCAGATTCATGCCGAGTACAATAGTCTATGTGATGTTTCTTTTGAGGAAAAATAAAGAGGAAAGTAGGATCACAATTCCATTTAAAATATATACAATTGCAACAATAAAGGCTAGGCCCCCTGCGCCAAATCCAGCTTTATCGAATATAGAAGCGAACGCTACGGTAGCCAAAAAAAACAATAGGAGTTATCAGTAAAAATATGAAACCGGCGATAATTCTTTTTTTAAAGTTATGTCCAGATAAGGAAATAGCTAAAAAGTTTATGATGCTAAGCAGAGCTAATACAAAAATAAATATACTAAATAACTGCATGCCATCAGACAATTGCGCACCCCCTATATATCATGTTAGTATACTGTATTCGAAAGAGAAAAGGGGTACTCCTTTAAATAATTACAATAAGCGTAATAAATAAGTTTGTATATAACAAAGACGCATGGATTAATCTAATAGGACCCATGCGTCTTTGTTTATGTTATAAATTCGCAGATTGCGATGGTTGTTTTTCATACTGTTTCTGTTTAGAAAGCGATATGAAAATAATGAATAATGAAATAACACCGAAAATAAGAACCATATATTGCAATCCAATCGTATCTAAGAAGAAGCCTGTGCCAAGTAAGACAATTTGGAACATCACTCTTTCAAACATATTACGGAATGAGAAGAGTCGGCCGTGATAGCTCTTTTCCACTTTTGTTTGGAAAATTGTCGACATAATAGGGAAGAAACAACCAACACTAAAACCAAACAACCCAAATGATGTAAGAGACATCCATTTTATATCGCTAAAGAACAATGATAGATGTGCAAAAGCGGTACAAACAGCGAAGAAATATAGTAACTTTTCAGGTTTGAAATGATCAGATAAACGTTTAATAACGAAGGCACCTAACATAAATGCGATACCTTCAATCGTATATATAAAGCCTTTAATCGTTGGATCATGTTGCATTTCGCTAATATTAATTACCATTAAATTAAATCCAGCTATAAATAATAGAGGGATAATACTTAATATAAGTGCTGTGAAAGCAATCGGAATTCCTCTTAAAATACGAAATACTTCCATAAAGCTATTATCTTTTGCAGCTTGTTTACTTGGTGTTGTTGATTTCTTATCTTCGAATTGTAGGAAGAAAGTTGAGAGGAATAATAAAGCATATGCTGCCATTGAGAAGGCGTACATATATTGTAAACTCATTACAACTAAAAGAATTCCACCTAGTGAAGTACCTGCAATACGAGCGATTGTACCTACATTCATATGTACACCGTTCATTTGTAATAACTCATGCTCACGTACGATGAGTGGAATTACAGATTGTAATGCAGGGAAATAAAATGCTGCTGAAATTTGAAGCGCAACCATAAATGCAATCATAAAGGCGATACTTTCAAATTGGATAGCGAAAAACATAAAAATAACACTAATAACACGACCAAAACCAGCATAAAGAAGGACTTTTTTCTTTTCATATTGATCGATGATACGACCAGCCATAGGTCCCACTAGAACACCTGCTAATAGTCCGATAAACAATATAACTGATTTCATGAAATCAGAAGGGACATATTTTTGCATAAATTCCAGGTTGCCAAGAATTCCAAGCCATAACCCTAAACCAGCAATAAACTCCCCAATTAAAACAATCCAAACATTTTTATTACGCCACATAATATAAAACCTCTCCGTCTTTTAAAATGAAAAACTCGTATATAAAACCTCCTTATTTTATATATTATTTTTAACGAACTTTTTTAGAGTCAGAGTCTATATTACGTGTTTCATGAGTGGATTTCAATTTATTTGATTTATTAAAAATTTCATTTGTGATGTAATGAAATAAGCTTCTAATGATACGTATATTAAAAATAAAAAAAGCAAGAACGTAATATTACGTCTTACTTTTCTCAAATATAATATTTGAGTAGGTTTGCTTAATATGAATTATAAACTTGTCCAATTGCTAACCCACTAAAAGAGAGGGGACCAATGACATCTGCACTTGCATCACTTGTCAGATTTTCCACAGTTAAAGTATATTCGTGAATCCCGTTGCTTACATTTTTATCAATAGTTTGAAATGTTTCAACGGAATATTGTTTATAATCTGTGGAGCCTATACTTACTTGTGTGTTAAAAATATCAATGTCGTTACGGAAAATTCTAACAAATATTTGTGATATATTTGTTACACTTTTAAAACCAATTGTGGTAATTAATTCTATTCTATTATTGCGTGAATATTTTAGTGGAATTTTTAATTCAATATTTACTAGAATTGCTTTGTTTGGGGAGTTGGGAATTGTAAAAGTCGTTGCATCCGTTTTATTTATTGGCTGAATACCTTGGTAATCAATGATATGAGTTATGTTCGTCACCTCCTCATATATAAAAATATGAACGTAATGACGGATTAGATTGGACGTATAAAAGAAGATATAAATAAAATTGAGAATAGGGTTACATATAAAGTTATAATATAAAAGCATCAAGAATAGAACCACGATTAGGAGGTATATTTCTTGATGCTTTTCATACTTTAAGCAGAAAATTCTTCTTTGCGTACTTCGAAAAATTCATTACGACGTAAGTAATTATAAACTTTCTCGGAAACCTCTTCTTCTTCAGACATTAAGAAACGATGATCAAAAGCATAGAAGGATTGACCTTTAACTAATTTTACGTAGTATATTTTACACGCCTCCTCTAGCAGAATTGGAATTTACTTAATATTATGATGGCCCATATGCTTGTGAATCATACTTGAAGTTTCAAAGGATAAAAGCTAAACAAATTAAAAAAGCTTACAAAATTGTAATGTTGTTGTCACGTTTTCCGATAGTTAAAAATAACCAATCTCTTCTATACTACAAATAAGTTACATAAAATAAGGGGGTAAAAATAATGGGTGAAGTGATTGGAGAAGTTGTAGTAGGTATTTGTGAGCTTGTAGTAGAAGTAACGGCAGAAGCCATTGGTAGCATAGCTTCAGGAAATGAAAAAAGGGAAAAAGAAACTATATAGGATAAAAAGCTGTAAGATACATTTTCTTACAGCTTTTTGTTTTTTCAAAGCACTATATGTAATCTGACTAAAAGAGGAATTGAAAATATGAAATAGAACTTATTAGGTATCTGAATCGTGTAAATAATAATAGAAAGAAGATGATAAGATGAGTAAAGAAGAGCTTGTAAAACAACAGTTTGGTAATAATGCGGAAAAGTATGTGAAAAGTAAAATTCATGCAAAAGGACCAGATTTACAATATGTAGTTCAACAAGTCGAGTCTCGTCATAATAATCGTCTTCTTGATATTGCTACTGGCGGTGGACATGTTGCGAATGTATTAGCTCCATTGTTTAAAGAAGTAGTTGCCTTAGATTTAACAGAAAAAATGTTAGAGAATGCGAAAGATTTTATTATAAGTAATGGACATGAAAATGTATCTTTTGTCGCTGGAAACGCTGAAAATTTACCGTTTTCTGATAGTTTTTTTGATACAATTACGTGCCGAATTGCAGCACATCACTTTACGAATCCAGCTCAGTTTATTTATGAAGTAAATCGTACGTTAGAACGTAATGGATTGTTTATATTAATAGATAATATTTCACCGGAAAATAATGAATTTGACATATTTTATAATTTTATAGAAAAAAAGCGAGATCCGAGTCATGAACGAGCTTTAAAAAAAACAGAATGGATTACCTTGTTAGAGAAAAATGGTTTGCAAATGCAGTCATGTCTTACTTTTGACAAGAAATTTGATTTTGACTGGTGGTGCGATATGATGAATGTACCTTTGCAGAAGCGGGTGAAGTTAACAGAATGTATGATGAAAACATCAGTTGAAATGCAAGAATTCTTTAACATTCAATATGAAAATAATAAAATCATATCGTTTTATACTGAAATGGCATTGTTTGCATGTAAAAAAAGTTCAACATTAAAAAGATAAATTTCTTGCAGTCTTTCCAAAGTACGTTATACTTAGTAACAGAGAAAATGAGAATTGAGGAAATGTAATAATGATTCGCGTACGTATTGAAGGAACTGAAGAAGAAATGCTTGAATTTATGGAGAAAATGCCGGATATTCCTGGATTTGAAAAAACACATATGAGAGAACCGAGAAAAGGAAATAATCCAAAATATGATTCAAGTAAAAATGTACTAGCATATTTATCTTATAAAAAGATTGAAGTCGCCAATAAATAGGCGGCTTTTTTAGTTTGCACCGTTTCACAGCCTTGTCTTTTTTACATACTAATAATAGTAGATAATGCTGAAGAGGGGTGAGTATAGTTAATAAGAAAATCATCTTTTTTGGAGACTTTGGTATTGATGATGCTGTGGCGTTAATTTATGCAAATAAAACATGTAAATTAGATATTTTAGGTATTGTTGCTGAATATGGGAATGTATCGCGAGAAATCGTAACAGAAAATGTGTATTTTTTAGAAAGATACTATGCTACAGAAGTAAAAATCATTGAGGGTGCAGCAAGACCGATGACAGCTGAAGAACCTTTATTCTTTCCTGAAATTCATGGGGAGCATGGTTTAGGGCCAATTATTCCGCCTGATATGAGGATTTGTAAACGGGAAAATTTTTGTGAATTAATTAAATTAATTGAACCTTGTCCAGAAGATATTATTATCGTAGCAACAGGACGATTAACAACATTGGCAACGTTATTTTTATTATATCCAAATGTTATGGATAAAGTATGTTCGTATTATATTATGGGCGGTGCTTTTTTATTTCCTGGTAATGTTACTCCTGTATCAGAAGCGAATTTTTATGGAGATCCAATCGCCGCAAATATTGTAATGAAGTACGCAAAGAATGCGCATATTTATCCATTAAATGTAACGCAAGAAGCCCTAATTACTCCTGAAATGGTGGATATTATTAATAAAGAAGGAACAGGGCAGGCGAAACTTATAAAACCAATGATTGATTTTTATTATGAGAACTTTTATAAAAAAGAATACCCTGGTATTGCTGGAAGTCCGATTCATGATTTACTTCCGTTTATTTCGTTTATAAATGATGATATTTTTGAATATAAAAAATCAGCAGTTTGGATTAGTACGACAAATGACGTAACAAGAGGGCAAAGTGTGGCAGACTTTAGAAAAATAGCTGAGCCGACAAGGTTTGATGATCGTCCAGTACAAAGGATTGCGGTTGGTTTTAACTATCCTGCATTTAAAGAAGAGTTTATGCGGACAATATTGAAACCTGATTGCCCATAATATGTGAAATATGAAGGATTTCTACCATAAATCAAAAAAACTGGCTGTCCATTATTTTGAAATAATTTAATAGTTGAGCTGTATGAATAACTTATGGAAAATGTAACATAACTAATGGTAAGCAATTGTTTCTAATTATATTTTGATTGTTGAAATATAAAGGAGGGTATTATATGATTTGGTCTCTAATCGTTGGTGGTATATTAGGGTGGCTTGCTAGCTTAATTACTGGCAGGGATGTACCAGGTGGTGTAATTGGTAATATTATCGCTGGTATTATCGGATCTTGGATTGGTACGAAATTACTTGGTAGTTTCGGCCCGGTAATCGGCGGATTTGCAATTATTCCAGCTTTAATTGGTGCGATTATTTTAATTTTCATCGTAAGTTTCTTATTACGAGCAATGCGAAAATGAATGTAAGGACTGTTTACATTTGTAAGCAGTCCTTTTTATATGTTATGCTAGTATTATACAATCAGGAGGTGTCAGCATTGAAATCATTTACAGTAAATTTCCATCAAGAAGATAATGCTAAAGCGACAACAGTACATAAATTAAGTGAAGAGGACTTCAATAAAGCAACAGAAAAAGGTACTCGTCATCTATTTGATTTAGATACAAACGTTGGATTCTTCGTATTCTTTGACGCAGAAGATGCAGAAGGAAATGATCAATACTTAATGCTACAATATGAAGGAGATCATGAAGAGCCAACTGCGTGCTACGGATTTGATTTAAAACTATACTATCAATTTTTAGCACTATACTTAAATGATCTTGAATTCCAAGGCGAAACGGATGAGGAAGAGGAAGAATATGGTCCAATTCATCATTTAGCTCACTTACTTTACCATATTGTTGAAGATGGTAAGTCAATCGAAGTGTAAAAATACATATGTAAAGCTGTCCTTTTTGGACAGCTTTTTTCATTATTATAATGAATGTTATGATTTGCAAAATGGTAAATGGATTTCTGATGGTGATAAATGGTTTGATTAAATAGAAAAAGCAACAAAGAAGGTTCATCCTCCTTTGTTGCTTTTTCTACGTTTAAGGGAGGATTGCAGTGTAAATAGCGAGAAGGAGTGTATAAGGAGATGGGAAAAATGATAAACAATACAATTCCAAGTTTTTTAAAATTATGGGAAAGTAACGAAGTAGAATTAGCAACGCTTAATCAATACTTCACTTCGCATCCAGAAATATTTGAAGAATACTTTAAGTATCATTGTCCTAAAACGAAAGAACGTCTTTCTAATGCCATTAATCTATATCCCGCAAAAATAGAAGATATTTGTATCATTGCAGAATCATTGCCAATCATTATCCAAGAGGTAACAAATGCATATCATAATAAATTTAACTTTGATGTAAAAATGAAATTTCATTTATTTGTTGGAGGATTTGGATCAAATGCATTTGTAGAAAGGGAGATTATTGGAGACATATTTTTTGCGGCAGAAAAATTATCTCCAGATTTAAATCACCTTCGTGTTATTGTCGCTCACGAAATAGGACATATATATCATAATGTTATGTTACAAAATGATGGAATGGACTGGGGGAAAGCCGAGTGGGCCGATGCGACAGTTAATTTGTATCGTGAAGGCGTTGCAACATACTTATCAAAGCAAATTATAAAAGGTTTAAATGAATCAGTATATTACTCATATGACAATGATGGTGAACGTTGGTTACAATGCTATATAGAAAATGAAGAACATATAAAGAAACGTTTTTTGGAAGATTATATAGAAGGATGGACGTTTGAAAAAGAGAAAGAGTGGTTTCGGTTATCTGGTGGACAGTATTTTGGATACAACCGACTCGGTTATTTTTTAGGAACTGCTTTTGTAGAATATATTGTACAAGCATTGGGAGAGAGTGAAGTATTTACTTTTTGGAATAAATACAATTTAAAAAGTAGTGTGTTGGATTGGTTATCGAAATGAATAGCATTTAATAGGGAGCTGAAATGTATGAAAGTGTATGTAAAGATAGCTTTATTATGTCTTACTTTTACATGCATATTTGCCTTAGCGGCATGTAAAGGAACAGATGAAAAAAAGGAAACAAACCCAACTTCGGAAAATAGTAAAAACGAACAGAATACTTCTTCTGAAGGAAAGAAAGAGCCTGAGGTTAAATCAAATACCGATTCAAATTCGAAGGATACAGTTATAAATCAAAAATCAATTAACCACGTTAAAAACTTGTTTGAACTAGCGAAAGAAGGAAAAGTACCTAATGTTCCGTTCGCAGCTCATACAGGAGATATTGAAGAAATAGAAAAAGCGTGGGGGAAAGCAGATAAAACAGAACAAGCAGGAAACGGGATGTACGCAACTTTTACAAATAAAAATGTTTCCTTCGGTTTTAATAAAGGATCACAAGTTTTTGATGTACGCTCCTATCATGCAGAACTAAAATCAATTACATTACAAGAAATTGAAAAGGCATTAGGAAAACCAAACTCAGTTAAAGGAAATGGTGATGATAAAATATATGTATATAAAGTAAATAATCAGTTTGAGTTAAAATTCATCATTCCAAAATCGACTGGAAAGGTAAATCATATTTCGGTATTTTCGCCAGAGGATAGTATAAATAAAATGGCAGGGTAGGATAATAAAAAAAGGATGTCACAAAAGTCGAAATCGATGACTATGTGACATCCTTTTTTTGGGTGTAAATAAGAAACTTCCTTTTATAAAATATGATGGGGATGCTCTAAAACAGCTTTTTGAATAACTTCTCTTCTTTTCTTACGCTCTAAATTTCGAACAAAAAGAGCTTGGATAATGCCTCCAATTGTTAAGAAACAAGCACAAATATAAAATAGCATACTACCGTTTAGTTTACTTAATAAAACCGCACCGATAACAGGACCGCAAGTTCGAGATACATCCCAGTGTAAGCCGTAAATTGAAAAATACAATCCACGTTTATCTGAAGGAGCGATTTCTGAAACAAATCGAAGTAAATGGTTTAAAGCAATACTTTCGCCAATGACTAAAAAGAGTAATGTGAAAAATAGTGACACGATTGTTGCTGAAAGGCCGTAGCCAATTGCAGCTATTGTATAGCAGATGTAAGAAATAAGAATAATTTTCGCCATAGAAAATCGTTCAGACCATTTCACAAGGAAAACTTGTAGAGTGATTTCCATAAGAGCTTTGCATGTTGTAATAAAAACGAGTATGCGATCGAAATCCGGAAGTGTATGTTTCACGAAAATAAGATAATTTGTTTCAGTTTGTGCATAAAAAAAGCTAATAGGAAGTGTAGTGATCATTAGTCCAAATACGGCGTAATGTTTTTGTACAAATTGTTTTGGAGATGATACTTCAAGCTTTTGCGTTGATGTTGTCATTGCCGGAGCGGTTTCTGGAAGCTGTATCCAAACAACGACTGCATATGCTATAAGTGCAATGCTTTGCACTATAAATACATATTCAGGGTGAGTCTTATAAAAAATAGTACCAATTAAAGGGCCGATTAGGGTACCTATTGCTCCCATCGTTTGCAGAAGAGAGAAAACTTCTGCTTGCTGCCCATGTTTTGTTAAATCAGCAATTTGTGCCCGTTGAGCGGGAATATATAAGGAACGGCCAACCCCATTTATGACATATAACAAAGCAAATATAAAAACGGATTGAGCAAAGATGAAGCTGCCAATTGCAACGCCTTGTAGTAATAAGCCGAGTAACATAATTTTCTTTCGCCCATATTTATCAGTCACTCTTCCAGCAATAAGTGTAAATATAATGTCCGAAAGCGGTTGTAACCCGAAAATAAGCATAGTCATCATAATATTGCCGTTTAGCATCTTATTAACGTAAATAATCATAATGATAGCTAACATTGATTCAGTTGTTCGAGTTAATAATTCACCGCACAGTCTAATAAGGATTGGTTTATTGTAACGTAATAAGAGATGATTCAATATTATTTCCTCCTTTCTATATTGAAATGATAAGATGAAAGGAGAATTGGAAAAAGGGTAGAAAGAATAGGGAGTATTTTTCACCTTTTAGGGGGAATATGATGTTTATTTTAGATCAATACATTGAACTATGGATTGCCTATGGGAAAGGGAAAAAAGAAGGAGAACAATTAGAAATAACAGTGCAAAATATATCCGAAACATTATTTTGTACAGAGCGTAATAGTAAATTAATAATAAAAAAGTTAGAAGAACTACGTTGGATTGTTTGGTTTCCAGGGCGCGGAAGAGGGAATCGTTCTAAACTAATATTTCAAAAGCAACCAATGACATTAATTTTACACAGAGGAAAAGAGCTAACGAAAAAAGGGGATGTAAAAAGTGGAATCTCATTTGTAGAGCGCTACAGCGCACAATTTCCGTCAGTAAAGAAAGAGTATGAAGTTTGGATAGATTCAATATTTGGTCATCAAATAGAAAGGACATCCGAAGGGAGAAGAGATGTACTTCGTTTGCAGGTTCAAATGAATTTAGATATTGCATTAGATCCAATCTACGCTATAATGCGATCGGAATGTCATATGGTTAAACATATTTTTGATACACTCGTATATATAAATGAGGAAACAAACTCAATAGAACCAAGGCTTTCTTTTCAATGGGAATATAATGATGCAGAAAAGATATGGACGTTTTATTTACGAAAAGGAGTTCACTTTCATAATAGGAAACAACTTACTGCACATGATGTTATACATTCATTGAATCGATTTATGAAAGCTGAAAATAACCCACATGCGTGGATGTTACAACATATTGAAAGCTTCCGCGCAGTAGATGAATATGTTATTGAAATTCAGTTACGTACGGAAAATAGGATGTTTTTACATATGATAAGTGCAGAACAGTGTTCTATCGTAAACGTAGATGAAGCAGGAAACCTCATTGGAACAGGTCCCTTTAAATTAAGCGAAAAGAATGCACATTTATTTGTATTGGAAGCACATGATTTATATTATCGTGAAAGATCTTTTCTTGACCGAATTGAACTATTGAATGTAGAACAAAGTGTAAATACATACGATATTTTAGTAAAGGCGCAGTATAAAGATAAAGAAAAACATAATAAAGAACTATCTCGGCTTGAGTCGAACGTGACATATATAACATGCAATCTTGCAAAAGAAGGACCAATGCAAGATTATATGTTCCGAAAAGCGTTATATAAAATCATTCATGGCCAAGCAATCGTTCAAGAACTCGGCGGAGAACGTGGAGAAGTGGCAAAGGAAATACTATTAGCTAGTGACAGTATAGTAGAGATTGAGGAAGATATAGAAAGTTTAATTAAAGAAAGTATGTATCAAAATGAAGTGCTACAAATTTACACATTTACAGGGCAAGATCATGTAGAAGATGTGCAATGGATACAAAAAGAGTGTGCGAAGTACGGTATTCGTGTAGAAAATAATTTTCTTGAAATAGAAGAGTTATTGGAAATAAATACGATACAAAAGGCTGATATGATGCATGATAGTGCAACGATTAGCGAACGAATAGAAGATAGTCTACTATACATGTTTCTTACAAAAAATAGTTTTATTCATGGGCAAAGCAGCATGGACTTTCATGCAATGTTATCTCCTTATTTCAAACAAGAACAAGTAGAGAATAGAGTTACACTGTTACGCGATATTGAGGACACATTGTTACGTCAAATTCATGTTATTCCTTTATATCGCAACAAACAACAAGTAACTTCTCATGAAAAAGTACAAAATATAATGATTAATTCACAAGGGTGGATCGATTTTTATAAAATATGGTTTAAACCTTGATAAAAAAAGGTTCTTACGCATTCTTTACAAGAGGTATAAGAACCTTTTTTTGTATGTAAAACAGGTTTGTTTTACACATTGTTACGCTACTTGTGATAAAAGTTCATTTACAACGTAACAGTGTTATGTTACATTGTTATCAGGAAGGAGTGTTATACAGTTGAGTACAGATTTAATTTCAAAAAAAGATTTATTAGAACTAACTGGTATTTCATACGGACAGTTATATAGGTGGAAAAGAAAAAATTTAATACCGGAAGATTGGTTTGTACGAAAGTCAACATTCACAGGTCAAGAGACATTTTTTCCGAAAGAAAAGATATTAGAACGTATTAATAAAATTCAAACGATGAAAGAAGATTTATCACTTGATGAACTAGCGAATATGTTTTCACCGAGTGTAAGAGAAATTCTTTTAACAAAAGAAGATATCTTACGTAAAGGGATTGCATCAGAACCAGTTTTACAATTTTTCATAGAACAAACGAATAAAACATCAGAGTTTCAATTTGTAGATATTCTTTATGTGTACATGTTAGAAGAATTATTACAATCGGGAGAGATTAGTTTAGAAGAAGGAAAAATGGTCATGCAAGTTTTACGTGAAAATTATGAAACAATTAAACATAAAACTTGTGATTTAATTATCGTTCGTAAGTTAGGGATTTCTACATGTTTCTTAGTTTCAAATGTGGATGATTTAATTTTTGAAAAGGGAACAAAAATCGTTTTACGTGAAGCAATTACGAAATATACCGAAGCATTAAAAACGAAACTATTGTAGTGGGGGAGAAATTATGCGTACAGAAAATTTAATTATAAATGGTTACGGTTCATCGAATGGTGGCGAGTTTCATAAAGTGCAATTAAATGGAAAAGGGACTGTCAATGGAAATGTTGAATGTGAAAAATTTGAATGTAACGGTTACGGTGCTGTTACGGGCGATTTAAAAAGTAGCAGTGCACGAATTAGCGGATCAGGTAAAGTCGATGGCACAGTTCATGCTGAAACGATGCGAATTGATGGAAAAGCTACAATTACGCAAAATGTAAAGGCAAACAGTTTGAAAATTGCAGGAAAAGGTACGATAGGTGGGAATGTCACTGGTGAAGAATTTAAAATCAATGGTCAAGCGACGATTGATGGCAATTGTGAAGTGGATACTTTTTCTTCTGATGGACAGTTTGAAGTTGGTGGATTATTAAGTGCAGATGAAATAAATATAAATATTCACGGTACATGTCGAGCGAAAGAAATTGGTGGTCAAACGATTAAAGTAAGACATAGGCGGGGCACTTTTAGTAGACTGTTTAAATCAGTATTTGGTTTACAATTAGAAGCTGAACTGTTAGAAGGTGACAATATCGATATTGATTATGCTCACATAAGAACGGTAAGAGGAAACAATGTTACAGTAGGGCCGAATTGTGAAATTGAACTCATTGAATATACGGGTGTTCTTACTGTTGATAAAAGTGCAAATGTAAAGGGAATTAAGCAGGTTTAATGGGAGGGAGTAAGTAATATGGAACATCCACATAGTCTCACAGTAAATGGTTCCGGTAATTCAGCAGGTGGAGATTATAACAAAGTGAAGATACGCGGCGAAGGAACGATTTCTAATGATATGAGCTGTAATGAATTTAAAACGTATGGTACGAGTGGTGTACGCGGTAATATGAAAGTGAAAAACTATGTCGTGTATGGAGATAGTGAAGTACAAGGGAATATAGATGCGGAATATGTAAAGGTATATGGTAATACACAAATTCATGGTGATGCACATATTAAAAAAACAAAAGTTAGAGGTATGATGGATATCGCGGGGAAGTTTTTAGGTGATTTTGTCGATGTAAAAGGTGCTTTAAATGTGAAGGGAGATATTGAAGTAGAAGATTTATCATTAACTGGCGGTCTCGAAAGTGATGGGTTACTTAATGCTGAAAATATTCAAATCTCACTTCGTTATGAAGGAAGTAAGGTAAGAGAAATTGGTGGTAAAAAAATTACCGTTCGTAAAAAAGCGAGATTGATTCCTTTTACTAGTCATGCTGGTAACCTCCAAACTTCAATTATTGAAGGAGATGATATCTATTTAGAACGTACGGTTGCTGAAATAGTAAGAGGAAACAATGTTACTATTGGTCCAGGATGTGAAATTAGTGTTGTAGAATATCATACTAGTTTTAAGCAAAAGGGTAATGCAGTCGTAAAAGAACATAAACAAATATAAGTAGTATGAGGGAGAGCAAGAGATATGGTTGAGAAGAATAATAAGCTCGGCTTTGTTGTGGCGGGCTTATTGCTAGGTATTTTAATGGCATCAATGGATAATACCATTGTCGTAACAGCAATGGGAACGATTGTTGGTGACTTAGGAGGCCTTGAAAACTTTGTATGGGTCGTTTCGGCCTATATGGTCGCAGAAATGGCAGGGATGCCGATTTTCGGTAAATTATCAGATATGTATGGTAGAAAGAGATTCTTTATTTTCGGTTTAATCGTCTTTATGATTGGTTCGGCACTTTGTGGTACTGCTGAAAATATTACACAGCTAGGTATTTATCGTGCCATTCAAGGTATTGGCGGCGGGGCATTAGTGCCGATCGCGTTTACTATCGTTTTTGATATTTTCCCTCCTGAAAAACGCGGGAAAATGGGTGGTTTATTCGGAGCAGTATTTGGTTTATCAAGTATTTTCGGGCCATTACTTGGCGCATATATTACAGATTACATTAGCTGGCACTGGGTATTTTATATTAACTTACCGCTTGGCGTTTTAGCACTTATTTTTATTACGTTCTTTTATAAAGAATCAAGAGTTCATAGAAAGCAAAAAATTGATTGGTTTGGTGCAATTACTTTAGTTGGTGCAGTAATTTGTTTAATGTTTGCTTTAGAACTTGGCGGACAAAAGTATGACTGGGATTCTAGCTTTATTTTAAGTTTATTTGGTGGATTCGCTATTTTAATTATTGCATTTATATTTATTGAACGTAAAGTAGAAGAACCGATCATTTCATTTGAGATGTTTAAGCAGCGCTTATTCGGAATGAGTACCATTATTGCTTTATGTTACGGTGCTGCGTTTATGTCGGCAACTGTATATATTCCGTTATTCATTCAAGGTGTATACGGAGGTAGTGCAACAAACTCAGGGTTATTACTTTTACCGATGATGTTAGGATCAGTTGTAACAGCGCAGTTAGGCGGATTTTTAACGACGAAGCTTAGCTACCGAAACATTATGATTATTTCTGCGGTTATTATGCTAATTGGACTATTTTTATTAAGCACATTAACGCCAGAAACAAGTCGCGCATTATTAACAGTGTATATGATTATTATCGGATTTGGAGTTGGATTCTCATTTTCTGTACTAAGTATGGCAGCTACTCACAACTTTGGTATGGAGCAACGTGGATCTGCGACTTCAACGAGTAATTTCATTCGTTCATTAGGAATGACGCTTGGTATTACAATCTTCGGAATGATTCAAAGAACTGGCTTCCAAGATCAATTAGAAGAAGTATTTAAAGGTATGAGCGGGGGAATGAATACAAACGCTTTAGGAGATTCAAGAGCTATTCTATCAGAATCGGCAAGATCTCAAATCCCGCCGCAAATATTAGATAAAATTATTGACGCACTTTCTAGCTCAATTGTCCAAACATTTATGTGGGCATTGGTACCAGCTGGTTTAGCATTCTTATTTATTTTCTTTATGGGAAATGAGCGCATGGTAATGAAGAAACAACAAAAGAATAAAAAAGGCGAAATATCAAAAGCGTAATGAAAAAGCTCCTTTCCAATTGGAAGGGAGCTTTTTCGTATGTACGGATTTAGATTAGCCTTCGATGATTTCGTATTCTTCGTCTGCTAATAATAAAATTTGTGTTTTCTTACCTTTGTTTTGAACTTCGATTACATCGTAAGCACCTAAGTCTCTTACTTTGCTTTGAGAAGCATTAACCATAACTTCAATAGAATCAATTAAGATATCTTCTTCAATGTATGATTCAGGCAATGCCATATCTTCAGTATCTAATACACATGCGTATAGATTTTGTAAGTTTTCAGCAGTTGGATTTTGTTCTTCAACATCAATGATGTTTTTTACTGCTTCCATATTTTCTTCTTTTGCTTGGTATACTTTAATTTTAGCCATTGTTTTAATCTCCTTTATAACGTAATCGTAGAGGCTACACTTCATTATAACGTTTTTTTCATGAAAGATGAAATTGTTATATGTATTTATAGGGAAATTTAAGTGTTTTTACCCATTATAGACGTAATTTCATGATTTGTGTAATGAATAAGTAACTATATGCCTAGGTTAAAAGTATACTGTCTAAGCTCTTCTCATATTTCATCCCTATACTATATGTATTAGATAAAAACATATAGTATAGGGATGGAGTGTAATGGATTGTGAGTCAGCATGAAATTGTAATATCTTATTGCATTTAATGAGATGAAAGGTATCGTATCATATCATGCGTGCAAGAGGACAATGAGGTTATCTTTGTAGATTGCAAATCATTCATGAGTCTAATAACTGTTATCGTATAGCATTTATGATAAAGGCATTGAAATTGAAGTTGAGACTGATCACAATCATAGAAGAAAAGGATTGGCGACTATAGTTAATGCAGTGCTAATTTTGTACTGTTTAGAAAAAGGGATATATCAAACTGGGATGCAGCGAATACTACATCCGCTAAACTAGGATATGTTTTTGATAAAGCGTATCATACATATTTTGTGGATAATAGATGAAATCGTTGTACATAAAAGAGCAGCTAGCAAAAGCTAGCTGCTCCTCTCCAAGGGGGAATGGAGAGATACAATCATGTTACTTACATTATTGACAAAACAGTGATTTTTAATCAAATAACTATAAAAGTTTAGATAAAATATCTTTGATTAAACCAGAGGATCCAATCAAAAGTACTGATAAAAAAACGATTGAGAATATACTTTTTTGAGGCTTTTTAAATTCCATGTATATGTTAATAATGGCGCCAATTGCAACTATAATAAAAATAACGAGTCTTAATATATCTAGCATGAGTAACGCTCCTTTTAAATACTTAATTGTATTATATAGGAATTTGCGTTCTGATTAGTTTGTTGGAATACGATTTAAGGTAATTTTAAACAAACTAATCTTTTATACGAAAGTAAGGTTAAGGAAAAAGACAGCGTATGTAGTAATAGTATATCTTGTAGAAGCTGATGTTGACCAAATAAAGTAGGGTTATTATAAATGTGGAAAGTAGATAATTAATATATATGCTCTCTTTATGTACATTTACAACTTAAATAATAAAACATGCTTGTCATAATGACCCAAACACCAATTATATTTTTCTAGAATAATTGGATGAACAACTTCTTTCGTAGTATCGACCTCAGTATAGCCATATTTCTTATAAAAGTTTTCTAATTCCTCAAAAGGAAGACAATATACATTTGATACTTGTAAATTCTTCGCAGTTTCTACTAAAAATGAAACGAGTTCCCCGGCTAATTGTAGCCCTCTAAATTGAGGGAGAATATAAATCCCGCCCATTTCTAAAGTATCTTCATCTATTTGGACTAATCGTCCAACACCTGCATACGCATTGTTGTATGTAATGATTGCAACTTTATCTCTTTTTAAATCACTTCGTACAAATCCTATTGAGTCATATTGATTATTAATCCATTCTAAATCATTAGATGTAGCCATATGAATACTCATTTATATTTCCCCTTTATAAAAAATGTGATTTTCCCATTATATAGAATATAATATCAGGAAAATTGGTCATACTGGCATGATTTTTATTATTAGTTCAAGTTTTGAAGAATAGTGCATACAATATAAAGTGTTTTCCTTTCTTCATTTAAGTTTTACGTATATAATTTAAAAGTACTATTTTTATTTTATATATTTTATATTTATAACAGAATAGAGGTTTAAAAATGGGTGTTAAAATCATTACGGATAGTGCGGCGGATTTACCGGTAGAATTGCTGCAAGCATATGATATTGATTTAATTCCACTCCGTGTATATGATGAAGCAGAAACAGAGTATTTAGATGGAGTAACATTAGAGTCAGTTACATTATTGCAAAAAATGAGAGAAGGCGCTGTTTATAGAACGTCATTGCCTTCCCTTGAAACTTTCCAAGAGAAATTTATTTCTTATGCAAAAGAAGATAATCCTTGTATATATTTAGCTTTTTCATCTGAACTGTCTGGTACATATCAATCATCAGTTCTCATTAAAGAAGAAGTAAAAGAAACATATGCTAACTTAGATTTAGAAATTATTGATACGAAATGTGCTTCGCTTGGTCAAGGGCTTGTCGTTTTAGAAGCTGCTAAAATGGCGAAAGACGGCGCATCAAAAGAAGATATTTTAAAACGTGTTGATTTTCTAATGAACCATATGGAACATATCTTCACTGTAGCTGACTTACAGTACCTTGTTAGAGGTGGACGTTTAAGTAAAGTAGCTGGTTTTATCGGTGGTTTACTAAACATTAAGCCGATCTTAAACGTGGAAGAAGGAAAACTCGTACCACTTGAAAAAGTACGAGGGAAAAAGAAAGTATTGAGCCGTATCGTTGATATTATGGAGGAGCGCGGAAAAGACCTTAAAGGTCAAACAATCGCTATGACTCATGGCGATGACTTAGAAACAGCTGAAGCATTAAAAGCATTAATTACAGAAAGATTTGGCTGTGAAGTATTTATCGTAAATACAATTGGAGCAGCAATCGGTGCACATACAGGACCTGGCGTTATAACGTTATTTTTCTTAAATGAAGTAGAGTAAAGGATTGATCTTTTGATCAATCCTTTTTTAATATTATTCTATAATTACCGGTCGATATGGTATTGGTGAAGATAAGATCATAGAAGTTTTAACTGTTCCAAATGGTATAACGATATCAATTAATTCTTCTAATTCCTTCATAGAGTGAACTGCTACTTTTAAGTAATAGCTGCTTTCACCTGTTACTCGGTGGCATTCAAGAATCCTCTGTTCTTCGTATATTTTCTCCTCAAATTTTTTGCATGGAATCTTTAAGTTTTCGATCCTTAAAAATGCTTGAATTGATTTTCCAATTATATCAAGTGATATTCGAGCTGTATACTTTTCAATTATTCCTGCATCTTGTAACCTTTTTAATCTTTCTGTGACACTAGGACGGCTGAGGTGTAGATGCTCAGTCATTTCTGTAATTGTCATTCTGGCATCCTCTTGTAATAAAAGGGTTATTTTCTTATCGATTTCATCCATGAAATATGCTCCTTTACAAAATTGAAAATAAATTTCTGAAATAAATACATAATATAAAATCTAATATTAAATTACATACACTTTTGTATATTGAATAGAGTGATAAGTTTCTATAATTAAAATATAAATGGAGGTGTATGTAATGTCTAATTATTTTAATGAAACAATTACTATTAAAAAAGGAACAGCTTTATACGTCGGAGCGGTTTTAGGATCAGGAATTCTAATATTACCTGGTATGACAGCAAGTGTAGCAGAAGGGAATGCAATTGTTTCGTGGCTTGTTATGATTTCACTTAGTATTCCACTTGCATTCACATTTGCTTTTTTATCAATTGAATATCCAAGTGCTGGTGGAATTGCTACTTTTTCAGAGAAAGCTTTCGGCAAAAATATAGGCGCCATTATAGGTTGGTCTTTTTTTATTGCGGGTAGCGTTGGGCAAATTGTTGTTTCAATGACTGGTGGCATGTATATAGTGAAAGTGTTTGCTTTATCATCATATTTTACATACGTTATAGCGCTACTTATTTTAAGTATTTCAATTGGTTTCAATTTATACGGCTTAAAAATGAGTGGTTTGTTTCAAGTATGTATTGGTGTATTAACTTTTTTTATTTTAATCGTAACTATTATTAGTTCGCTACCTTATATTGAAATGAAAAATATAAATATACATTTTTCTATGCATGAAATAAACCCAATTTTAAATGCATCACTATTAATTTTTTGGTCGTTTTTCGGGTGGGAAGCTATTGCAAGTTTAGCTCCAGAATTTAAAACACCTAGAAAAAGGAATGTTATTTTTTCTACAGGGTTTGCGATTATTATTATTGGAATTTTATATATTGGTATTGCATTATCAGTAATTGGAACGAAGTCCTATCATATAAATGCTGATAATACTACAGCATTAGTGCTTGTAATCAAGCAAACATTAGGTGCCCAATTGGCATGGATAATTGGATTTGTAGCTTTTATCATTTGTTTAGGGACGACAAATGCATTTATTGCAAGTATGGGGCGCTTAGGTTATTCACTAGGGAAAGAAGAAATTGCACCTCGTTATTTAGCACATATTAATGAAAAAAGAGAAAACCCAACAAATGCAGTAAAAGTGGTAGGTTGTATTGCAATAATTGGTTTGCTAATAAGTTTCGTTTTTCAAATTAGTATAGAGAACATCGTATTAATACCAAACTCATTAGGAATTATTACATATATAGTCGGTGCTGCGGCTGGAATGAAATTAATAAAAAACAAGTTAGGAAAAGTTTTTTCTGTAGTAGCTTTTACATGTTGCATAGTGGTTTATCCTTTTATTGGGGGAGTAATACTTATTCCATTGGCAGTATCATTCATATGTTTATGCTATTTGCGGTTTCGTAACAGAAGATAAATACGAATGAGGTTATAGAAATCTAAATATTTAAAGATATTAAATTTTTTTCGTTTCATATATAATTGTGAAGGGGGAATATTTGTAACTATTTGTAACTATTTGTAAAAAAAGGAGGCGGCTATAAAAATGCATGAAATTGCTAAATGGGATTTAGGTCGATTGTATTCGAATACAGATATTTTAGTTCCAATATTGGAGTTGAAAGAACAATTTTTTGTAACAAAAGATATAGGGATTCTTTCAAATCTTATACAATCTATTGAAAAAGCAGAATACTATTTGTACTGCCGATCAGCTGAAGAAAGTGTTTCATCTGACATTACTAGATTGACTATGAAAGTAAAGGAACTAAAAAGTGAAGTGGAAATTACCGATAATACTAGGTTAATAAAAGATGAACTTCATGCGTGGGAAAACATGTATATACAAATAAGGAATAGGATAGAAATAGAGCACAATAATAAGCAATTATCATTTGGACAAGCAAATCATATTGCAATGAATAGTGATAATAAAAAGGAAAGACTAGAAGTATTCGAGTCATTAACATGTGCTTTACATAAGGAGAAAGAAATTTTTGCTACTGTATTAAATCAAATAGGAAGATTGCGTAATACAAAGGGCAATGAATTAGAAGATAGAGAGATTTTAGCAAGGTCCCTTCATGCGAATGGCATTTCAGAAACTGTATTATTACAAATATGGAATGCGACAGAAGAAAACCTAGATAAATTAGTAAGTGCTTTAAACGTGTATAAAAAAGGAAAAACTTCGATAACATGGCATGAGCTTATGACAGTAAAGGAAAATAATGAGATTAGTATTTCTTTTTCAGTAGCAGTACAAAACATATACGATGCATTTAAAAATATAGATGAAGAATTAGCAGAATTTGCACGTAATGCGATAGAAAGTGGTTGGGTAGATGCAGAGCCGAGAGAGAATAAACCCCCAGGTGGATTTTGTGCTCCTTTTTTCAGTGAAAAAGAATCTCGAATCTCTATGCGTTATGACGGAAGTATCGATAGTGTAAGAATACTTGCCCACGAACTAGGACATGCTTGGCATTTTTATAATATGAGTTTTGAGCAATCCTTTTCTTTTTTAGATGATTATTTGCCAATGAGTACAGCTGAATCAGCGTCTATTTTCTTTGAAACGTTGCTTATAAATTATCTAATTCAAACAACAGATAGTATAGATATAAAAAAGTCATTGCTTAGCTGGAAAATAAGAAACTGTTTTAATTATGTAATGGCAATTCGAGCATCGTTCGAATTTGAGAAGAACTTTTATGGGAAATGTAAAGAAAGTCCTTTAAGTGCTGATGAAATCGAGAAATTATCTATAGCAGCGCAAGAAAAAGCATATGGGAATGTATTATCAGAATATCAGCCATTTGTTTGGATGAAATATGTCCAGTTTTATATAGCAGATGTTCCTTTTTATAATTATCCATACACATTTGGATATTTAGTTAGTTTTAGTTTATTAGAAATAGCTAAAGAAAATAAAAGTACGTTTCATTCGAAGTATAAAGAGTTTTTAAGAGAAACTGGAAAGGCTCCAGTGGAAGAGCTTATAAAAAAACATTTTGAAATAGATATAACAAGCTATGCATTCTGGGATAAAGCTTTTAAACAAATTTCTAAAGATATTGATGCATATTTGAGGCTTATATAAGGGGAGAGTATAGTGAATCACCAACTTATAAAGGGAATACCTTTTTCAACTTTAGAATATGCAAAAGCTATAAGTTTATTAAAAGGTTGGCTACATGAAAAACAAGAAAAACCAAGATTTGTAGTAACTGCAAATCCTGAAATTGTTATGTCTGCAAAGGAAAACACGGCTAAATCAAAACAATTTAAAAAGATATTACTTTCTGCAGATTTAATAACAGCGGATGGAATTGGCGTCATAATTGGTTCAAAAATATTAAAAGGAACGCTGAAAGAACGCGTCACTGGGGCAGATATCACTCAAGATTTAATAAAACATTGTAATGAAAATGGATATCGGGTCTTTCTTTTTGGAGCTGCTCCAGAAAGTAATAAAAAGGCATTAGAAAAATTAAATGAGCAGTTCCCAGGAGCACAGTTTAAAGGACAGCATGGGTTTGTAAATGGCGAAGAAATAGAAGAAGTAAAAATGAAAATTAAGCAATTCAAGCCGGACTTACTGTTAGTAGGACTAGGCTCACCCAAACAAGAAGAATTCATCTATGAAAACCTACAAACATTAAACATTCCGCTATCTATAGGTATCGGAGGTATGATCGATATAATATCTGGTACTGTAAAAAGAGCACCGAAAATTATGAGGGATACAGGAACTGAATGGTTATATAGATTACTCTCACAGCCGAAAAGATTTAAGAGACAACTTGTACTTCCGAAATTTTTAATTTCAGTTATGGTAGAGAGGATGAAAGGAACACCAAGTTAAGAAAGGATAAAAAAGATGATAGAGTCGTTTTCTAATGAAAAAGCTAATATGATATTACAAGAGCTGCAAGTAGAGTGCGAATCTTTATTTGAATTTAAAATAAAAAAAGTAATTCCAATTCATCGTGGTTGGTTAAACTTGAAGTGGAAACTCGAAACGGATGTAGGGAACTTTGTATTAAAGCAATATAATAAAGAACGATATAAGTTATATGACCCATTGACGTTATTGCAAGCATTACACCAACAGCAAAGGCTACATAATAATGGTGTAAGTTGTCCAAAGCTTCTAACTTATAAAAATAATGTAATGCATACATCAAAAAATAATGAAAGATTTGTAGTTTTAGAATATAAAGAAGGTAATCTAATTTCACCTGGAAAAGTGAATGAAAAGGAAATCTACTCTCTTGGGAAGACAATAGGTCATATGCATAATCTGTTAAATGATGGCTCTTTAATAGAAGGAGAAACCACTAAATTTGTTCCGCCTACTAAAGAGGAAAGGTTGACACATTGGGAAGAGAAAAGGAGAGAAGCAGAGAAGCTAGGAAAAGAGCACATTCTTCCTTATATAAAATTACAACAAGAGGCAACACAATTGGTAAATGTAGATCAATTTTATAATAGTAAAAAGGGATGGGTGCACCGTGATCTATGGGTAGATAATTTCTTATTTCATAACGATAAGGTTTCGGCAATTCTAGATTTTGATCGTATGGATTATGATTATGTGGAATTGGATATTGGGCGTGCGGTTATATCTTGTGCCTTACATGATGGGGTTTTAAATAACAGTCTTATTGCTTCATTTTTAGTGGGATACCGTCACAAATTAGACTTTCCAGTAGGGAGTATTGTTCGGGCAATTCAAATGCTTTGGTATATGGAGAGTACATGGTGGATTCACGCCAATATGGATCAGCATAGTGTACCCCCTTCACGTTTTGCGGATGAAATGAATTGGATAGCTAAAAATTACGGTGCATTACATAATATATTGGCAGGCTTATAAGTGAAAAAGGAGACTATATTCATGAATAAAATCGGCATTATCGGAGCGATGCAAATTGAAATAGACTTACTTTTAGAAAAATTAATTATGCAAGAAGAACAAATAATTGCAGCAATGCCTTTTTATGTTGGAGAATTCATGGGAACTGAAGTAATTGTTACAAGATGTGGCGTAGGAAAAGTAAATGCGGCCGCATGTACGCAAACATTAATTCATAAATTTGATGTAGATGCTATCATCAATACAGGTGTTGCTGGCGGGCTACATCCAGATGTAAAAGTTGGAGATGTAGTTATTTCAACTAACGTAACTCATCATGATGTAAGTAAGACTCAAATGAAAAATTTATTTCCATTTCAAGAAGAGTTTATCGCAAATAAGGAATTAATGGAGTTAGCACGTATTGCATGCAATAGTAGTAGTTTACATATTGGGATTCATGAAGGAAGAATCGTAAGCGGTGAATGTTTTGTTGAAGATTCAAAACTAAAAGCGAAATTAATAGATAAATATGCACCGCATTGTACAGAAATGGAAGGTGCAGCAATTGGACATGTTGCCTACATAAATGAAATACCGTTTCTCGTTATAAGATGTATTTCTGACAGCGCAGATGATGAAGCTCAAATTTCTTATGACGACTTCGCGAAAACGGCTGCAAATTATTGTTCAGAAATTATCATTGAGATGCTGAAAAATATATCGAGTAAAACAGTACTATAATTCCAAAGGAGAGAATGAAATGTTACAAGCATTAATTTTTGATATGGACGGAACGTTATTTCAAACAGATAAAATTTTAGAATTATCGTTAGATGATACATTTGAGCACTTAAGATCTCTACAATTATGGGATACGGTAACACCTATTGATAAATACCGTAAAATTATGGGTGTGCCTTTACCGAAGGTTTGGGAAGCTTTATTACCGGATCATTCTCTTGAAATAAGAGAACAAACAGATGCATATTTTTTAGAAAGATTAATTGAAAACATTAAAAGCGGAAAAGGTGCTTTATATCCGAACGTAAAAGAAATTTTCATATATATAAAAGAAAATAATTGTTCAATTTATATTGCTAGTAATGGTCTAACTGAATATTTACAAGCAATTGTATCTTATTATGATTTAGACCAATGGGTTACTGAAACGTTTAGTATTGAACAAATAAACTCACTTAATAAAAGCGACTTAGTAAAAAGTATTTTGAACAAATATGATATAAAAGAAGCAGCTGTAGTCGGGGATCGTTTATCTGATATAAACGCAGCTAAAGATAATGGCTTGATTGCGATTGGATGTAATTTTGATTTTGCACAAGAAGATGAGCTTGCTCAGGCGGATATAGTAATAGATGATTTACTGGAGCTGAAGGGAATATTGTCTACTGTGCAGAGATTATAAAATGTGTGCAGTTTTTTGCCAATTGCTATATATCTTATTCCACGGAGGAAATATGCTTAAAGATAATTTTAACATTAGTAGTATTCCCGCGGTTTTGTGGGGAGATAGAAGTGAAAAAGTTTTTATTGCAGTACATGGAAATATGTCAAATAAGGAAGATGTAGTTATTCAAAAATTAGCTGAAGAAGCTAATCAAAAAGGTTATCAAGTATTAAGTTTTGATTTACCTGAGCATGGAGAAAGAACAAATGATAATACACCTTGCAAAGTACAGGTTTGTGTTAGTGAATTATCTATAATTATGAATTACGCAAAAGAACATTGGAAACAAGTAAGTGTGTTTGCATGTAGTATTGGAGCTTATTTTAGTCTTTTAGCCTATCAAAATGATGTGATAGAAAAGGCATTATTTTTATCACCAGTAGTTAATATGGAACGAATTATTGAAAATATGATGAAATGGTTTAATGTAACATCGGAGCTTTTGCAAAAAGAAATGACTATAGAGACACCAATTGGCCAAAAGTTATATTGGGATTATTTATGCTATGTAAAAGAACATCCTATTAATACATGGAATATAGATACATATATTATGTATGGAGCTAAGGATGAACTGTGTGAATTTGAAATTATTAACGATTTTACAAAAAAACATCGTTGTGAATTAGAAGTCTTGGAGACAGGTGAACATTATTTTCATACTGCAGAACAGTTAAAGATATTTGAACAGTGGTTACACAAACATATCAATTAACAAATTACAATTTATCTGGAGTCTGTTTAAGAATAATGGCGAATATATAAACTAATACAATATTTGAGAGATATTTTAATTATATGGCTTTATTCATGATTTTTGAGTACAAATAGCTTTAAATGTATAGAATTAGATAATTATATTATCAATTTACATTTGAAGTGAAAAATAGCCATTCTACAAATTGAATAAAGTAACAATCATAAAAATGCTCAGAATAAATAATTCTAGAGCATTTTTATGTATTTCAAAATTAAGGGGGAAATCACTTGAAAGATATACTTATTCAACAAATAGAGGATTTATTGATATACGAACACGATTATCTTGTTCAAGAAAGCAAAGAAGAAGGATTCAAATTCCTAATAAAACTAATAAGTGAATATGAAAATAAAATAAACACATTTAATAAAAATGGTGAATGTTTATTTGGTATTTTTCAAGGGGAAAAGTTAATTGGAATAGGAGGGTTAAATGAGAATCCATATACAGAAAATAATAAGATTGGTAGGGTGAGGAGATTTTATATTTCAAAGGACTACCGTCGTATAGGGCTAGGGAATTTGTTGTTAATCCGAATATTAAATCATGCGGAAAAGTATTTTAAAGTGGTTGTTTTACATACAGATACAAAGCAAGGTGATGCGTTTTATACTGCAAATGGATTTGTGAAAGGGGAATTAGTTAAAGGATCTAGTCACTATAAAGTATTATATGAGTAAGAAAAGAGACCTCTGCTTATAAAAATAAGCTTATGAAGTCTCTTTTTTCTAGTCAATTATGTTTAACATTCATTTCTTTCAATAATCCCTTCGGATCACCTTTTACATAATAAAAATGCGGATTATTTTCATCATCGTAAAGCATAATATAAGGCTTTTCGTTAAGTGGGAGAAGAATAAGTACTTCATCAATTGTTGAATGTAGCCATTGATTTGTAATAGAAACTGGTTTAGATAAAGGGATTTTTATCATGTGACCATCTTTTGGAACGACGTTTAAGTTTTTGAATGGGCCAGTAATCGATTTAGCATATTGAATAGCTTCTTTTTGAATAGCTGGATCTAAAGATTGTTTTTGAACGACCATTTCTTTTTGACAATCAAATACTTCAATTTGTTGATTTGTATTTGCGAACGCATTTGTTGATAATAAGAAGAAAAGAAGAGTAATGACTCCGATTTTTTTCATCATAGTACAACACCTCGTTTTTACTATACCCTTAAATGGTTCAAATATTTTTCTGTCACATACATGTAACAAAGAAGTTGTATGATACAATTGATTTTTGTTTAAAAGCAATGGAGGATAATGTATGAAAGTATTAATCGCAGATGATGAACAAGATATGCTAAGGATTTTAAAAGCTTATTTTGAGAAAGAAGGCTTCGAAGTTTTCTTAGCGAAAGATGGAGAAGAAGCACTTCAAATATTTTATGATGAAAAAATTGATTTAGCTATTTTAGATTGGATGATGCCGAAACATAGCGGTATTACTGTTTGTCAGGAAATAAAGAAAAACTCAAGTGTAAAAGTATTAATGCTCACGGCGAAAAGTGAAAGCGAAGATGAATTAGCAGCTCTTCAAAGCGGGGCAGATGAGTACGTAAAAAAACCATTTCATCCAGGTGTACTCATTACTCGAGCGAAAAAGCTAATACAGCATGATGATGTCATTCAAGTTCAAGATTTGAAAATTGATTTTACGAAAAATAAAGTTTATAAAAATGACAAAGAATTAGATATTACAAAAACAGAGCTAGAATTAATAAAGTGTTTTTTAAATCATAAAGGCATGATTTTAACTCGTAAAAAATTGTTAGATATCGTATGGGGATTTGACTATTTTGGAGAAGAGCGAACTGTTGATACACATGTAAGAAGATTACGTAAAAAAGTTGGAGGAAATATTATAAAGACGCACCGCGGGCTAGGATATAGTTTGGAGGAACAGAGTGAATAAACTTGGAAAAAAGCTATTTCTTAGTATATCTTTAACCGTTATTCTTATATTTACGATCTCTTTATTATTAATTAACTATCTTTTACCGAAATATAATATTTACAAAACACGAGAAAGCTTAGAAGGTATTACAACGCAAATTCAGTCCATACCGAGAGAACAATTGGATGAAGCAATTACGAGCATTGAAAATGGGGGGAATGTTACGATTGCGTATACATCCATAAAAGACTCAGAAGATCATATTAATGATGAGTTACGTATGCAACTTACAAAAAAGAGAGTTGCCCTTAATAAAATTTGGATTACAAAAGAAGAAATAATGAAAGTAAAGAAATTCGGACATTCGAATAAAATATATGATCAAGAGAAAATCAAATCTAGTTTTTTTGTGAAATACATGGCGAAAGATGATATGTTGATTTTAGTAGGAGTTTCTATCGCGCATTCGAATGAAATAATAAAAACGTTAAACTCATTTTATTTATTCATTTTAGTTATTACGATTTTTCTCATTATCGTACTTGTATGGATATTGTCAAAAACAATTACGACACCGCTGAAAGAATTAAGTGATGTCGCAGAAGATATTTCACGTTTACAGTTTAAAAAGACAAAAGTGAAAACGAATGATGAAATAGGAGACTTAGCTACTAGTATTAATATCATGAGTGAAAAACTACATGAAGCACATCAAGATTTAACAGATCGTAATGAACATTTAAAACGATTTATGGGTGATGTGACGCATGAATTAAAAACTCCAATCGCGTTAGTGAAAGCATATTCTATGGGAATAAAAGATGGTCTAGATGATGGTACATACATAGATACAATTATTAAACAAGCAGATCAAATATCAAACTTAATTGAAGAACTATTACGATTTTCGAAGTTAGAAAGAGATGTTTTACAAAAAGAAGAATTCCCTATTAAATCACTAGTCCAAAGTATATTAGATAAGCATAAGATTGAACTGGAGTCGAAAGAAATTAATTTGCAAGTGAACTATAATGTTGGCGATGCAATTGTTTATGCAGATGTAAATAAAATGAGAATGGTGTTCCAAAATTTAATTTCTAATGCGATAAAATATACATCAAATCAAAATATAAAAATTACATTAGAAGATCGAAATGAGAGTGTATATTTTCAAATTCAAAATGGTATGAATGCTGAACATATGAAAGATATCGATAAAATTTGGGAACCTTTTTACGTCTTAGAATCTTCTCGTAGTAAAGATCATTCGGGTACAGGACTAGGCTTAGCGATCGTGAAAAGTATTTTAGAAAGACATGGTTTTGACTATGGCGTATTTACTATAGGGGAAGAAATACGATTTTATATTCATATGAAGAATGACTAATTCAATACTAGTAGAAGCATCGTCTATTAATAGGCGATGTTTTTTTATTGATATATGTAAGTAGTAATTCAAAATATATAACCTTGAAAGCCCGTTGGAAGAGTGTTCTACAAATTTCTCAAGTTGTTGTATAAAATATAAACTGAATTTTCTGTAATTTTATTGTATAGTAAAAAGAGAAATATATGGGGAGGGAAGGGTATGGGGAAAAAGAAAATAGCAACATTATCAGCAATATTATCTTTATCAATTACATCAGGAGTTTCTAGCACGACTGCGTATGCAGACAATAAAGAAACAAACTACATAAATGAGAATGACGTGAAGTTAAATGGAAAAGTTTCAGAGGCGTTACAATCAAACACGAAAATTGAATTAGAAAATGGGATGACAAAACCGATTTATTCGCTTGATGAAGCAATTATTGAAAATTTATTTGTAGAAACGGAAGTAGATAGTGATCGAGATGGAAAAAAGGATCGTGTATCGGTAAAAGTTATGCGTCCAAAAACTGATTCGAATGTGAAAGTTCCTGTTATATATGAAATGAGTCCATATCGAGCTGGTTTAAAAGATGTTCCTGTATATAATGTAGATGAAGAATTGTATGCGTATGAAGGGAAACCGTATGGAGCTGTTAATCTTGGTTCGTATGGAAATTATTATGTACCAAGAGGCTATGCAGTCATTTTAGGCGAAAGTATTGGAACTGGAAAATCAGATGGATGTCCGACTACTGGAGATGAACAAGAAATATTAGGGACGAAATCTGTCATTGATTGGGTGAATGGACGTGCGAAAGCATATACAGAAAATGGTGAGGAAGTTAAGGCGGATTGGTCAACAGGTAATGTAGGTATGACAGGAGTTTCTTATAATGGTACGTTACCGAATGCTGTTGCAACGACAGGCGTTGAAGGGCTAAAAACAATTATACCAATCGCAGCGATTAGTAGTTGGTATGATTATTATCGTGCAAACGGTGCAGTGATTGCGCCAGGTGGATACCAAGGAGAAGATACAGATAATATGGCAGAAGCAGTATTAACAAGGGAAAACCCTGAAGTTTGCGGACAAGTAATAAAAGAGCTAACAGCCGGACAGGACCGGAAAACTGGTAATTATAATGATTTTTGGGATAAACGAAATTATGTAAAAGATGCTAAAAACGTAAAAGCGAGTGTGTTTGTTGTTCATGGTTTAAATGATTGGAATGTAAAGACGAAGCAGTTCGCGCAATGGTGGGAAGCACTTGGAGAGAATGATGTTCCTCGAAAAATGTGGTTACATCAAGGTGGACACGGTGGAACATCAACGAATGACTGGCAAAGAACACAAAATAAATGGTTCGATTATTGGTTGTATGGAATTGAAAATGGAATTATGAATGAACCAATGGTCGATGTACAACGTGAAAATAAAACTTGGGATAAAATAAAAAATTGGCCGGATCCATCAGCTGTGCCGTCAAAAGTGCGAATGTATTTAAGTAATAAAGCCGTTAATTTACCATTAAGTATGGGTTCTGTTAATAAGATGTTTTCATTCGTAGATGATGCAAAAATGAAATCAAACCAATTAGTTGCAAACCCAGAATTAGAAGTAGCCAATCGATTAGTGTATACAATGCCTGTACTGCAAAAAGATACGCGTATAAGTGGTACACCAAAGATTTCAATTACGGGAAATATTGATCGATCTGTATCAAATTTAACCGCTTTACTTGTTGATTATGGAGGAGCGAAGCCGGAAATCGTAACGAGAGGCTGGATGGATCCACAAAACATAAAGAGTATAGAAAATTCAACGGCGATTCAACCGGGTAAAGATTATACATTTACATGGGATATGCAGCCAGATGATTATGTATTTAAAGCTGGGCATCAAATAGGGGTCGTTTTAATGGCTAGTGACTATGATTATACAATTAGACCGAAAGCGGGCACGAAGCTTACAGTAAAATTAAGTGAAGTAGCATTGCCAATTGTGAAATAAATAGTTGTGAATAAAGAGCTTACCGTATAGTAAGCTCTTTACATATTGAAAGGGGAGTTTATTATGAATTTTTATTGGTAGATACAAAAATACTTACAACAAATAAGAAAATTGCATTCATGATCAATTGGCCACTAAATATAAGCCCCGCAAAACCTCCAGCGAATCCATCTCCTACTTTCTCACCAATTATGTGCAAAGTAGCGAAGAAAACAATGGGGGCAGCAAGAATGAAAATACCACTAGATATTTTCCATATTTGTCTATATTTCTTCGCTATAAAGAAAATTAGAGCATTAAAAGCAATAAGAAGTAAAAGAAATATAATGAATGAATTCATCATATCCTCCTTTTGGTAAAGAGTTTGAATTTTCATTATTTACATTGGCATTTCAAAGGAAATATTATACAATATAATTATATTCTATGGAAAGCGAGTGATATAGTATGACAGTCAGCTCTTTCGAATTTTCATTAAAAGTAAAGGTACAGGAAGATTAATTGAATGAAAATCTTCCGTACGTAAAAACGGAGGAGAAAATAAATGTTTAGTTTTTATAGTTCACTTTGCACGGAACTTTATGATTACACAAAGCCTGTCGGTTATTCTTTAAATGGTGATATTGAGTATTACGAAGAACGTTTGAAAAATTGTAGAGGTAGAATTCTCGAAGCAGCAGTAGGATCAGGGCGTGTCATCATCCCGCTTCTTGAGGCTGGTTTTACAGTAGATGGGATTGACTATTCACCTGAGATGCTAGAATCGTGCCGTATAAGATGCAAAGAGAGAGGCTTACACCCTAATTTATATGAAGGAAGCTTACAAAAATTTTCACTTCTGCAGAAATATGAGGCAATTATCATTCCTACTGGTTCTTTTTGCTTAATTGAAAATCGAGAGGACTCTATAAATGCATTGAAATGTTTTTATGAACACCTTAATCCAGGCGGACGATTAATCGTAGATATTATGCTTCCGTATGACTGGAAGACGGGGGAGATTCATACATCAACTTTTTCTTTGCCAAATGGAGACGGAATTACATTAGAAAATAAATCAATTGAAATAGATTGGCTGGATCAAACTACTCTATCATATTTAAAATATGAAAAATGGAGTAAAGGGCAGTTAGTACAAACGGAATTGCAACGCTTTGCGGTGCGTTGGTATGGAATAGAAGAGTTTAAACTTCTTTTAGAAAGTATTGGTTTCTCTAACATTACTTGCTCTGCTGACTATGTTTTTGAAAAAAAACCGTCAAATGCAAATCAAATGTTTACTTTTGAAGCAGTGCGAAAAGAAAAATAAAGAAGTATGTAAGAAAACAAGGCGATCGATACAAAATCGATTGCCTTGTTTTAATTGTATATTACGTACATGTTATTACGTTTTCATTGTCCAAGCATCCTTCTATTAACTACATATACTATTTATATTAAAGACAGTCACTATTTTAAATAGAACTGTAATGATTCTATAAATGATATTTTAGAGAGATAGGGGATAAATTTGACAAACGAAGAACAAGATAGAATTGAAAATCAAGTGTATTCAAATCGAGTATTAAGATCAGAATTTGATGCGAATTGGGAAACTTGTATATCAAAAAGTGGTTATGTAATTTATGTAGCAACAAGTAATAATGCTGAAGTAATAGTACTTCTTGCAGATGGTTCAAGTAAATTATTAATTTTCGAACAAGGCGGAAAAGTAGTAGTAGGCGGTGGTGGAACAAGTCATTACAGTAAGCCGCACATCGCAAGAAATATTTAAGGTAGAACAAAATGCCGGAAAATGGTTAACTCATTTTAGTAGAACTTGATGTACTAAAAAATACTTTTGAATGATCAGAGAAGTTTGTAGGGAATTGTACGGATCAATATTTGAAATATAATGTATGGTTTGAAGAATTCTATAAGCAATAAAAAAGCATTTCCTATTTCGGGAAATGCTTTTTCTATGTTATAGTATAATAGTGTTTTGGAACAATGCTATTTTAATATATTTCAAATCTTGTTGTGTATTATTTTTATATTAAATTAGTTGCGTGACCATTTTTTTATATAAGGAGTAATAATTAGAGAAATGAAAAATATAGACTTTATACTAGAAAGTGATGAGGCATTAAAACCATCTGAACGATTAGTACTATTATTATTAGAGAAGCATAGAATGTTATATACGAACGATCTATTGGCATTATCTAATTTATCATATAAAACATTAACGGATTCATTAACGGCGCTTGTATTAAAATCATATGTGTTAAAGGAAACAGGTAAGGGAAGAAGACAGAATTGTTATAGATTGGTATGATAAGACTGCTGATTTTAGAGAGTTTATATTAATATTTATCGAATATAAGGGAAAAGTGCATTTTTGTTTTCAAATGAAAAAATGAAATAAACTTAAATATTTTTAATTTCATTTTTGTTAATGATAATTTAATCATTTTAAAAAATAGAAAAATAAAATAAACTGCATAAAACAGAAATAAAAAAACAATCCGTTTTTAAAACGGATTGTTTTTTTATTGGAATAATATTATAAGATGAATGGGAAATTGGAATAATTATTCTATTTCACTTGTATACTTTTCAGCCGCTTTAAGTAAATCATAGTCTTCACTATTTAAAGGTATTACTTGTAACATAATTTCTCCTCCATACTAAACATGATTAGTATTATTTTAGCAGAAAATTTTAATATCTAAAATAAAAGATAGTGATTAAATAGATAATATTATTATGTAAACTATAATTTAAAGAGGAATATATAATAATCAACAGAACATATAGAAGAGTGTGATGATGAGAAAACAGCCTATGATATAGCCTTAGAAAAAGGTCATACTCACCTTTTACATTATTTGCAACAGGGAGTGAACGTGTGATGAATAAATGGAGTGTAGGGATATTTTTATTTAATGACGTGGAAGTGTTAGATTTTGCAGGGCCATTTGAAGTTTTTTCTATCACTAAAGTACATGAAGAGAAACCATTTACTGTTTATACAGTTAGCCAAAATGGAGAAATGATTACAGCAAGGAACGGATTAAAGGTAAAGCCTGATTATAGTATTGAAGATTTACCACCAGTTGATATATTAATCATTCCAGGTGGTAAAGGCGCTCGGGAAAATGAAGTGAAAAATGATATTATAATTAATTGGGTTCGTCAGCAAATGAAAGAAGTAAAGCTAATGACTTCAGTTTGTACTGGAGCGTTATTACTCGCGAAAGCTGGTTTACTGGAAGGGTTAAAAGCAACAACACATTGGGCAAGTATTCAAACACTCAAAAAAGATTTTCCGAATGTAGAAGTAATGGAGAATATGAAATTTGTAGATGAAGGGCACATCATTACATCAGCCGGAATTTCAGCTGGTATTAACATGTCATTTCATATTGTGAAAAATTTGCTAGGTGTGGAGATTGCTGAAGAAACGGCTAAAAATATGGAATATGATATTATTGATTTACAAAATTAAAAAAGCCCAAATTGGGCTTTTTTCTTATTTTGAGTGTATATAGGTATGATCTATGCTCTAAACTTAAGCTCTTAAACAGTCATTCTAGTTTTATCGAATGTACGAAAATGCATCTCTTTTCTCCTTGTAACCACGTTAAAACAAGGAGAACTTTGTATGTAAAAAAACTCTTCTACAATAGTAGAAAAAGAATAACAGAAACTACTATTTTATGCCAGCATACATAAAAAAATTCAATGTAAATATGGAAATGTCGTCGAATGCTATCTTTAATTGGTTAATTAGTGAGATATTTTTGTGAAGGAGCTTATTTTATAAGAATAGAATTAAAGTTAATAAGAAATCATGCCGATGGTAGTGAAAATATATGTGTTAGGGGGATTTCATAATGAGGAAACTCAAGCGAATAAATGTTCCTAATATACAAGAACAACTATCACAGTCTAATGAGAATCGGGCAATTAATAAGAAAAAACTAAGGCGTTTTATATTCATGTTTATATTTATTGCGGCGGCTACTTTGTACGTTCAATTTATTTTAACGAAACAACAAGAAATAATTGTAGAAAAAAAAGATACAATTACGAATCAAAAAAAACAATTGGTTTCTTTAAAGAAAGATGAGGCTTCTTTAAAGACTAACATAGAAAATTTAACAGATGATGAGGAAGAAATTTTGAAATTTGCGAGAAAAGAATATCAATTTTCTAAGTCAAATGAAACTATATTTGTGTTGCCGAAGTAGTGTAATAGAACAGTTAGCGATAGCTAGCTGTTTTTTCATGTATGAATGTCATGGTACAAGAAACAATTACATATTGTAAAAATGAAGAGCTTGAGCTGTTTTTATACTTATGGAATATATACGAAAATAAATGTTGTTAAAATTCTGTCAATTGTATTATAATACAAGGTAAGCGGATACATTTTTTAATCAATGTTGAGTTTATCACTCATACGACTATTAAGAAAACCGTTATCCCGTATTAGAAAGGAAGAGAGCTGTGTACGCTTCAAATACAATTTATGTCGTAGGGGATGCGAAAGCACCTCAAAATAATCCCATTACCGAAAAGTTTAAAAGCTATTTTGTAGCGTTTGTGCTTGTTAAGGAGACTGGGGAAATTGTAGATGCAGATTGCTCAGCGACAATTGCATTAACATCACAGTTTGTTAAATATTTATTTCTACATAAAAATATTAATGACCCAGCATTAGTAATGGAAATAAAAGATCGTTATTTCGGTTCGTCTCAAAAGGCACTACTTGTAGCATTAAAAGATGCACAGAAAAAATATAATCAAATCGCTGCTTTGTCTACACATTCATAGACAAAATCCAGCCGTAAGAATCTTCTTATGGCTGGATTTTTTTATTTCACATGTACCTTCTACATGGAAAGTATGCACAAGCGGGGATCTTTTGATCCAAAAAAGTTAAGAATTAAGGCTTTATTTTGCTAGATAAAGAAAGGATGAACAAAATGAAAATTACCGATGTAAAAGTAAATCGTAGACGTGTAAATCTTCATACACCGTTTAAAACCGCGCTTCGTACCGTAACCGAAATTGAAAGTATAGATGTATATATTCATACAGATGAAGGAGTTGTCGGTAAGGGAGCTGCAGCTGCAACACCGATTATTACGGGAGATTTCGCTAACGGGATTGAAGAAGCAATTTTAGGGCCGATGCGTTCATGTTTAATTGGTCAAGATATCATTCAATTTCAGCAGTTACTGCAGCACATTCAAATGAGTTGCATTGGAAATCCAAGTGCGAAAGCAGCGGTAGATATCGCATTATATGATGTGTATTGTCAATATCGTAACGTTCCACTTTACGCATTATTAGGCGGGAAGAAAGAAATTCATACAGATATTACGGTGAGTGTAGATGAGCCTTTCATTATGGCGAAAGAGGCAAAGCAACATGTAGAAAAAGGATTTCAAACTTTAAAAATTAAAGTGGGGAAATCTGCACACTTAGACTTAGAACGTATTGAAGCGATTCGAAATAGCGTACCAAAAAATACGACGTTACGATTAGATGCAAATCAAGGGTGGAATCCAAAAGAGGCAGTTTCTATCATTAAAGAGATGGAAAATCGCAATTTAAATATTGAATTTATTGAACAACCTGTTCATGCGAAAGATTGGGATGGATTAAAGTACGTCAAAGATCATGTACAAACACCTATTATGGCAGATGAAAGCATATTTTCAGCGAGTGATGCATTAAAAATTGTGCAAGGAAGATATGCAGACTTAATCAATATTAAATTAATGAAATGTGGTGGCATTCGCGAAGCTTGGCGTATTGCCGATATCGCAGAAGCAGCTGGTGTGAAATGTATGGTAGGAAGCATGATGGAATCTTCTCTTTCTGTTAGTGCTGTTGCACATTTAGCTGCTGCACATCCTAATATTCATTACTTCGATCTTGATGCGCCACTTTGGTTAATGGAAGAACCGGAAGGAATGACTTATTCTGGATCAAAGGTAAATCTTCAATCGACAGTGAATAGTAAATCTTAGGAGAAGAGACTAGTAAATTATCTTTTAAGGGGGATATTTATGAAAAAAGTAGGAACTGCATTTTTAACAACTTTATTTATATTTTCATCGTTTACATCAGCAAATGCTGAAGAAAAGAAAGATAGTAAGGCGTTTATCGATGTATCTGCCGCAACACTTTGGACCACGCCTGATTCATTACGGCCAATTGATGCACCAAGTGCTACAAATCCAGTTGACTTGTGGAAGTGGACGAAATCGATGACGCTTGATGAGAAACTTTGGTTAACAAGTGCAAATAAATTAGAAACGCAAGCGTTATTAGGCCAAGAAGTAACAGTTGTAGATAAAAAAGGGGATTGGGTGAAAGTGTTAGTCCATGGTCAGCCAACACCTCGAAATGAAGAAGGCTACCCAGGATGGATGCCTGAAAAACAGTTAACATATAATCAAGAATTTGCAGATAAAACAAATGAACCTTTCGTATTAGTAACGAAACCGACAGCCATTATATATATAAATCCTTCTGAAAAACATAAATCGCTTGAAGTGAGCTATAATACGCGACTGCCGCTACTTAGTGAAGATACGATTTCATACCGCGTGTTGCTACCAAATGGGCAGAAAGCTTGGCTACGAAAAAATGATGGAACGGTTTACCGTTCTCAAAATGATATTCCAACCCCGGCGGCCGATGATTTAATAAACACAGGGAAAATGTTTTTAGGATTACCTTACATTTGGGCTGGTACAAGTGGCTTCGGATTTGATTGCTCTGGATTTACACATACGATTTATAAATCGCACGGTATTACAATTCCGCGAGATTCTGGTCCGCAATCGAGAAATGGAGTTGCAGTGGATAAAGAAAATTTACAAAAAGGAGATTTAATCTTCTTTGCACATGATCAAGGGAAAGGTAGTGTCCATCATGTGGGAATGTATATTGGTGACGGAAATATGATTCACTCACCAAGAGCTGAAAGATCAGTAGAGATTATACCGTTAAATACACCTGGATATATAGAAGAATACGCTGGTGCTCGTCGTTACTTACCTTAAAAAATAGAGGGGGTTTTCAAATGAAAAAATTTGTTCGCTACTCATTAGTTAGTACTCTATTCGTTTCTTCGATTTTAGTTGGCTGCGCAAAAGAAAAAACAACGACAAAGCCGAAAGATGAGAAGAAAGTATTACAGTTACTAGAAACGGGTGAAATTCCATCGTTACATTCAGGGAAAGTAACAGATGCAGTATCATTTAACGTTTTAAATAACGTAATGGAAGGATTATTCCGTTTATCGAAAGATGATGAAGTGATTGAGGCTGGAGCACAAAAATATGAAGTGAGTAAAGATGGAAAAACATATACATTCCATTTGCGTGATGCGAAATGGTCTAACGGAGATCCAGTAACAGCGCAAGATTACGTATATGCTTGGAAGCAGCTTATTAATCCGGATACAGCTTCTCAATATGCATACATTGCGTACGATGTGAAAAATGCAGAGAAAATAAATAAGAAACAACTAGGGTTAGATGAATTAGGAGTAAAAGCAAAGGATGATAAAACGTTCGTTGTAGAGTTAGAACATCCTGTACCGTATTTTACGAAACTACTTATTTTACCGTCCTTCTATCCAATTAACGAGAAATATGCGAAGGAGCAAGGCGATAAATATGGATTAGAAGCAAATAAAGCGGTATATAATGGGCCATTTACATTATCTGATTGGAAGCATGAAGCTAGTTTTACGATGAAGAAAAACGATGAGTATTGGGATAAAAAAGAAGTTAAGCTAGATGAAGTAAACTATCAAATTGTTAAAGAAATTTCAACTGCGGTAAATTTATATGAAACAGATAAAGTTGATAGAGCTGTCATTTCTACAGAATTCGTAGATAAATATAAAAATAATAAAGAGCTAAAACAATATACAGATCCAGTTATGTACTTCTTCCGATTTAATGAAAATGTGCCGATTCTTAAAAATAAAAATGCACGTCTTGCACTAAGTACAGTGTTTGATAAGAAAGGACTTGCGACTTCATTTTTAAATGATGGTTCGGTTGCTGCAAACTATTACGTACCAAAAGGATTTTTAAAAGGTCCAGATAAAAAAGATTTTAGAAGTACGGCAGGTGAGTTTAATAAAACTGATGTAAAACAGGCGAAAGAATATTGGGAAAAGGCGAAGCAAGAGACTGGTACAAATGAAGTAACGCTTGAGTTATTAAACTATGATTTAGAAAACTTCAAAAAAGTAGGAGAATATATTAAAGAGCAGCTTGAGAAAAACTTACCGGGCTTAAAGGTGAATGTGAAATTACAACCACACACGCAAAAATTAGCGCTAGAGAAGAAGAAAGAATATGAAATGTCGTTATCACGCTGGTTACCAGATTATCCAGATCCAATGACTTACTTAGAAGTATTCCTTTCTGGAAGTAGTGTGAACAATACAGAATATGCAAATCCGGAATATGATGCGTTAATTAAGAAGATTAAAACCGAATTAGGTAATGATGAAAAGGCTCGCTGGAAAGCACTGCAAGATGCTGAAAAAATGCTACTTGATGATGCGGTTATTGCTCCAGTATTCCAGCGCGGATTATCTTACTTACAAAAACCATACGTGAAAGATTTATACGTACATCAATTTGGTCCAGCTACAAGTTTAAAATGGGCAGATGTACAAAAATAAAGGATGAGAAAACAGACTCCACGTGTGTGGTAGTCTGTTTTTTTAGTTAAAGTCAGGTAAATAGTACATGGTATAATTTACTAGTCTGTATAAAATTTTGGAGGAGAATGAAGTTTTATGTTTGAAGAAAAGAAAGTAATACATACAAAAAGGTTACTCATGAGAAAGCCGCTTATAGAAGATATTGATCAGTTTTATAGCATATTAAAGGAAGAAGCTGTTGGCAAATGGCTTGCTAAATCAAGGGGAATGTCAAAGGGAGAAGCAAAGGACTATATTATACAACTAATATCACATTGGGAACAGTATGATTTCGGGGTATGGTTGTTAGTTAATAGAAATACAGGAGAGCTTTTAGGACATTGTGGTTTAAGAAAAATAGATGAAACAGGTGAAATAGAAATTATGTATTTACTTGATCCGGAGTATTGGGGAAATGGATATGCGTCAGAAGCAGCAAAGGCGTCCATTCAATATGCAAAAGAGATGATGAATGTAAAAAGAATAATTGCTAGAGTAAAAGTAGAAAATGAGAATTCGAAAAAACTTTTACGAAATTTAGGTTTCACATATACTCATGATGTTGATCATAGTAGCCGTTTATTATCGTACTTTGAATTCAAGACATCATTGGATAAATTATAGACATTTTTTATGTTTTTTAACTGTTTAAAAATAAAATTATTACTCAAATTCCAGTGTGAAATGTATGTAGAATCTTGTATAATTAACGTGTTTCTATGGAAACATTTTCTTGTGCTATTTATATAAGACTTAATAGAACAAGGAAAGGAATACATACATGTATATGATAGATAAATAGAATGGAACATGTATAGAGAAAAAGGAGAAAAAAATGACGTGTCAAAAACAAGGGTTACAATTTAATAGCGATAGGAAGAGGAACGAAAAATGAAAATGAAGCATGCTTTTGGTCCGATAATTTTAGCGTGTGTACTTTTTTTCCTTATCATACTCATCCCATCGAAAAGTTTAGTATCACTGATTAGTGATAAGAAGGTAGAAGATGCGGCAACCTCTTTACAAAAAGAAAAATTACAAAGTGTATTCTTGCAACAGAAAATGTTAGAGAATTCGCAGTATTTACCGATGTACGGTTCATCCGAATTTTTACGAATGGATGCATATCACCCATCTAATTACTTTAAAGTAAATCCGGCAGGTTTTACGCCATATTTAATGGGGATTGGTGGTACGCAAAGTTTAGCTCATATATTAAATATGACGTCTACTATGAATGAGTTAGAAGGTAAAAAAGTAGTCTTTGTTTTATCGCCACAATGGTTTACAAAGACTGGGGTTTCGCAGGGGGATTTTACGAACAATTTCTCCAAACAACAGGCATATCATTTTATTTTTAATGATAAAATAAATGTAGAAATGAAGAAGCAAATTGCGAAACGACTATTAGATTATAAAGTTGTTCAAGAAGATGATATTTTAAAAAATTCATTAGAAGGTATTGTATATAATGATACGAAACATAACATAAAAGCGGGTTTAGTTAAACCACTTGCTTATATGCATCGAAATATTTTAGATCATAGAGATTTATTTAACTCTATATTTAAGATTGAGCCGATGAAAGAAAAAACAAATGTGGGACTTCGTTCAATTTCATGGGTAGATGCACGTAAACATGCGGAAGAAGAAGGGAAAGTGGAATCTACTACAAACACATTTGGCATTGAAAATCCGTATTACTATAAACATAATTTAAAGAAAAAATTAAAAGGTCTCAAAAACTTTAGAGCAAATGAATCGTATGAAGAATCACCAGAATATGATGATTTACAAATTGTTTTAAATATTTTTAAAGAGAAAAATGTCAAGCCACTCTTTATTTCTGTACCTGTAAATGGGCCTTGGTATGATTATACTGGCTTCCCGAAAGAACGCCGTGAAGTATATTACAAAAAAGTTCGGGAACAAGTTGAGAAAGCAGGGTATCCAGTAGTCGATTTCTCTGGCCATGAATATGATAAGTATTTCTTAAAAGATACAATTCATTTAGGTTGGAAAGGCTGGATTTACTTTGATGAAGCAGTGCAAAACTTTTATACTGAGAAATAAGTGTGGAGAAAAAGGAACGGCTATAAGCTGTTCCTTTTTTTAGTATAGAGGATTTTGATGTGGGCAATTCGGAAAGGCATGTATATCTTGAATTTGTCTAAAATCATAATGCTTCATTGCGAACTGCGCTTGATAAAGGTATTCATACACATATAATTGACCATCATGTGCTGAACATAATACACCAGAGGTTCCTTGCCCATTTATGAAGGAAATGCCGATAGGGCGTCCGATTAAGTATTGTATTTTTTGTTGCCAATGCATAGGGAGATCACTCCTTTTTAAATAATATACGAAATTAATGAATGAATTGTTGCTTATCCACATAACTTTGAAGGCTTTTTATACAATTGCTAGAAGATATTAATTTGAATGAATTATAAGTGCGAGAAAGGAATGAATAATGAAGAAAGAGAATGTTTTGGAAGAAAAATTATATTTAATAGAATGGTGTCAAACATTACAGCGAGTACCTGATGATATATGGTTTCAGGCATTAAGAGAAGGTTCATGGGCAATTGCGGATGTAATTTCACATTTTATCGTTTGGGACGTGTTTTTAATAAAGGATAGAATTCCATACTTTATAAGTGGACAATCTGTATCAAATGTTCCAATAGATGTTGAGGAAATGAATAAGGGAGCAATTAAATATGCGAGATCTGGTATTTCAAAAGAAGGACTATTAAATCAATTCAGTGTTACTCGTAAACAGTTAGTGGATGAAATTGAGCGAATTCCCACCAAATATTTTTATAATGTCTACCAATTTGGCACTAAAAAAGTGAAATTAAATCATTACTTTTCATCACTCATTCAACATGACTTAAAGCACAAAGAAGAAATAATACAATTTCTAATACAAAATCAAACCTATAATAAAAACCGCTAACATTCGTAATGAATGTATAGCGGTTTTTATTATATATTTTTACGCAAGATTTTTACGTTTTTTTGTCCATTTTTTTATAACGAAGTATAAAACAATAAGTACGACGCCACCAATTGCGAATGATTTCACATATGGTCCAGCGATATCATTAATATTCTCCCAATTTTCACCTAGTTTTTCACCTAAGCAAATGAAAATGATAGACCAAGGGATGATTGCGAGTGCTGTTAACGTAGTGAAACGTAGAAATGACATTTTTGTAATACCAGCAGGAATTGAAATTGCATGACGCACTACTGGAATGAAGCGCGCTGTAAAAATGACGCCAGTTCCGTAACGATTAAACCAATCTTCTGCAGCATCTATTTGTTTTTTATGTATGAAAATATATTTTCCATAACGTTCTAATATAGGGCGTCCGCCGTATCGGCCAATCCAATAAATAAAGATTTGAGCAATAACACCACCAATTGTACCAAACACAACTGCGCCTAAAAATGAGATACTACCATTGAATACTAAGTATCCCGCATAAGCAAGGACAATCTCACTTGGAATAATCTCAATCATAAGTCCAAGCATAATGCCCCAATAACCTAGCCCTTCAAAAAATGTTAATACTGAGTGAATAAAACTACTTACCATTGTTGCACCTTCTAGTTTATGTATTTTTGAATAGGTGAACCTTATAGTTAATAATATAAAAGATTCACTATGTGTAGATTATACCTTATTTGTATAGGGGATTGCTATTTCAATTCTTTTATGTCCTTTATAAGTATTATAGTAAAATATATAAGTTCAATTTTCATGAAGAGATAATGAAAAGATTATTAAAAATTTCTCATAAAAAAATAGGAGCATTTCTGCTCCTATTTTTTACGGCTTCACATCTAAATTCTGTAAAAATAAAGTTGCTGTTACGTAACGTTTCGCTAACATTTGTACATAAGCGGTATGCACGGATAATGTCGCAATAATAATGGCGTTACGAATTGCTTCACGTTGTTCATTATTAATTTGATCGAACTTGCTTGCGATTTTATCAGCTTTTTCTTTTACGATGTTTTCAATTGTATGAACTGTATCTGTTGCATTTAATTGTAAGCAATTCCCCTGATTGAGTTCTTCAAATAGAGAAGAGTAAGCTCCATATAAATGAACAGGATTGATTAAGTCATCACTTCGATCAGCTGGGTCATTTACGATAAGGCGTAATAGCTTACGAATAGATTCAAAATCAAGTGCTGTTTTTAAATCTTCAACAATGAATAGTAAGGCTGCTTGTTCAATTGAATATTTTTTTCCTTTTTGAGGAGAGCCAATCATTTCTTTTATATCTCGTTTCACCCAGTTCTGCATGGCTGTTACTGAGAAACTTGTATTTTCAATTTGATTTCCAAGCGCAACTATTTCATTTAATGAAAAACCAACGTCCGTATCTTCAATCTTAATTAGTTTTTCGAAAATAGGTGAAAGTGCGGTAGTAATAAAAGCAGTAACGCTTTGTCCGCTTTCAATATCTTTTTTATGTGACTTTGCCCAAGCTTCTTGTAAAATACCGAGAGGCTTTTTCGTATTCCAACCTCTTAGTGATAGAAGAAGAGTAGCCATTTCGTTTCGTGTGAGATGAAATGTTTCCATCTTTTCACCTCCATAAATAATAAAAGTTCTTATGAACCTATAATATGTTTTGTTTCATTTAAAGTCAATTCTGTTTTGCTTAATTTTTCCTTATGTCATAAAACTGTCGGAAGTAAATAATACTTGCATATTTCGACAAAAGTTCATATAATAAGTTCATAAGAACCTTAAAATGTTCTTAAAAATAAATCTATCATTCTGAATTTACTAGAGAGATAGATTTCACATATATCTATATAAAAGGAGAATGGATATAATATGTTGAAAAAACTTGTAGCAGTAATGACAGCATTCATGGTAATCTTTGGTGCTAGTAGCTTTATGTTCGTAGATCATGCGGCAGCGAAAAGTTACAAATCTGGTAAAAAATCATTTACACCAAGCTCAGGTCAAAAATCAAAAGTTGATTTAAACAAAAAAGATTCAAATGTAAATTCTCAAAAAACGACTCCAGATTCAAAAACGAAAGCAACAAACACAGCACCAAAAAGTAATAAAGGAAGCTTTATGAAAGGTTTATTACTAGGTGGTCTTGGTGGTTTACTAATGGGTAGCTTATTTGCAAATATGGGAGCTCTTGGTTCTGTATTAGCGTTTATGGTAAATATGTTAGTAATGGCTGGTATCGTAATGTTAGCAGTTCGTGCATTTAAATACTTCAAAGATCAACGTAAGAAAAAGGAAGATGAAGTAGCATGGAAACGATAAAAATTTCTGAACAAGAACTGATCAATGCACTTTGCGTATATATCGCTGAAAAAAGACAAGTTGGTCCAGAAGAAGTTTTAGTTGAACTCATGTACGACGATGACTACGGTTTCTCTGCTGAAGTAGAGGTAAATGGTCGCCAACAAATTTTAATTCAAGCGAACTTAATCGAAGCACTACGCTTATTGCTTGACAGAGAATATAATGTCAATTCATTTGCGGCAAGATTACAACTTGAATTAGATGATGAAGAAGGCATTTACGCATTAGCGAAATTTAATAACTCAGATGAGTAGGAAAAAGAGTTGTTGAGAGTAATCTCAGCAGCTCTTTTTAGTATGGGCATATGCAAGGGAATAATCCTGCCAAATTTCATTCATCTTCCGTCTACCGATATCAACCATCGGATTAAATTGAATAGCAGCTTGTTGACGTACGGCATGTACATGTTGGATCGCTTGTTGTAAGTGTTGTTCAACCGAATGAGATTTTTTATTTGCCTGTTTTACAATTGAATATCCAGCAACAGTTCCTTGTGCCATTGCAATTTTCCCGCTTTCAATGCCAGTTATATTGCCGGCTACAAATAAACCAGAAAGAGGGGTTTCCATTGTTTCAGAATGGAGCGGAACATGACCGCCTAATTCCGGAATGTAACGGAAAGGGCAGCCAGCTACAGCAGCTAGTTCAGCAAGAGGATATAAGCCACCGGCAATACAAACGAAGTCTGCCTCATATATTTGTTCCGATCCAGTTACGATATTTCCTTTCGTATCAATATTAACAATGCGTACACCTTCAACTTGATCTGTTCCGATAATTTCAAGCGCTGCTTTTCGAAGGTGAAGAGGTGTACCGTTTATTTTCATTCCGCTGTTTGGATAGAAGGTTAATCCAGCTTGTTTAGCCCAATTATATTTCATCAATTTACTACCTATACGTAATAAAGGTGACGGGGCAAGGTGTGCAGCATGTAATAGAGAATTTAAAACTTCTTCCGGTTCTCCAGCCTTTTGACTTAATTCACTTTTTTCAGGAAGTACAATATGTTCAACTTTGATGCCTGCTAATTGTAATTCATTCAAAATAGCGAATGACAAAATGTTAGCACCAATAATTATTCCTTTTTCCCCAACTTGAACGCGATGAACATTTGTCATTACTTGGGCTGCCCCGATTGACATGACTCCTGGAAGTGTCCAACCGGGAAGGGGAATGGAGTACTCAGCAGCGCCAGTAGCAAGTAAAACGAACGGTGCTTCTAACGTACCGATATTCGTATGTACGAACCAACAACTTTCATCTTTATCTAAATTATAGACGGAAATACCGCATCGAATATGAACTGAAAGTGATTTTGCTTCATCGTGAAGTCGCTTCGATTCTTCTATTCCGTTCCACCATTCTCCAGAAGGCTCTTGATGTAATTGTCCTAACAATCTCCCGCCAGGCTTCATAAATTCATCAATAACAAGTACATTCAGTCCAAATCGAGCGCAAGAGATAGAGGCTGATAAACCCGCTGGGCCAGCTCCGATAATTATGACATCATTCATCGCTTTTTCACCATCTCTCTAACGATATTTGGGTGCTGTTTACCACTAGCAACAACCATATCTTTTTCAACAACAGTTAAGCATGATCGTACGTTTGCTTGATTGTTTACAGTGACGCGGCATTCAGAACAATGTCCGATATTACAGTAAATACCTCGCGGCGTCCCGTTATCTTCGTGCACTCTTAATGTTCTTATTCCGTTTGCAAGTAAAGCGGCCGCAATCGTTTCATGTTCATATGCTTCATATTGTTGACCGTTAAATTGAAAAGTTATGCGATTACTATTATTTAAACTCCCTAAAATAGGGTGATGTGTAATTCTACTCATTTACTTTCACCTACCGATCCAAAAGTAACTGCTCGTACCGGTGGTTGATATTTCAATGGAATATCATTTGTAGTTACGCCTGGAGTTGCATGTTCAATCATTCGATCTATCATCATTCTACATGTGCGGCCACCACAAAATCCCATGCCAGCACGTGTTCTTAGTTTTAATTCTCTTGCCGAGCATTTATAATCAGCGATTGTCGATTGAAGTTGACCGTATGTAACTTCTTCACATCGACAAACAATTAAGTGGTCTTTATTCGTCATATGTATTCCTCCTCTAGTTCGGTTTGCACAAATTATATAATGCAAAAACTATGCCAATATAGAGGAGGGAAGGTTTATTGTAATCCAAGTTTTTTTAAACGGTTATATAAAGTGGCCCTCGTAACACCAAGCTGTTTCGCACATTCTAATTTATTCCCATTCAAAATGCGTAAAGCCCTCTCAATGACTTTTTTCTCATGTTCCTCCATCTCTTCTTGTAAAGAGAGGATTGTATTATTGTTGCTGAGTAATAGGGAATGAGCCGAATGTTCCTCTAAAGTTTCAGTTGTATGAAATGGTAAATATTCTTGTTTTATAATACCGTCAGTCGCAAATACAACAAGTCTTTCAACAACGTTACGGAGCTCGCGAATATTACCTGGCCAATTGTAATGAAGCAGTTCATGCATAATGCTGGACGGTAAGTCGCGAATTGGTCTGTTATAGTTGATTGAAAAATCGTTTAAGAAAGAGTAGGTTAATTCAATGATATCTTCGCGTCTTTCCCGCAGCGGTGGAATATGCAAGCTAACGACATTTAGACGATAGTATAAATCTTCTCGGAACGTGCCTTTTTTCATTTCTTCTTGTAAATCACGATTTGTAGCAGCGATAATACGAAAATCAATATGAATCTCTTTTTCTCCACCAACTCGATAATATTTTCTTTCTTGTAGTACACGTAAAAGTTTTACTTGCATATCGAGCGGCATTTCGCCTATTTCATCAAGGAATAATGTGCCGCCTTGCGCGAGCTCTATTTTACCCTTTTTCCCTTTGCTATTTGCACCAGAAAACGCCCCGCGCTCATAGCCGAATAATTCACTTTCAAATAATGCTTCTGGAATTGCGCCGCAGTTAATTGAAATGAACGGAGCTTTAGCTACTTCACTTGCATCATGAATTGCTTTCGCAAATACTTCTTTTCCAACACCACTTTCGCCGAGTATTAAAACAGTTGATTTCACCGAACAAACCTTTCTAGCTAATTGTATCGTTCTTTGTATAACGGGGCTCTTTCCATTCATCGAAAGGAAAGGGTCTGATTCATCTTTATACTTTGCGACCTCTTGTTCTAAACGGTGCATTTCATGTGACATATTAAATAGTTTTTCATTTAAAGCGACTTGATTCGTAACATCAGTTTCAGAGACAACGGCTCCTATAATTTCATCGTGACAATAAACTGGGTTTGAATTAATTAATACAAACAGATCTGGCCGAGGTTGATGGAACTGAGCGATTATGCTTTTTCCGTCATGTAATGATTGCAAAATTTCCAAATCTTTATAGTCAAAAAAGCGAGTGATAGGTTGCCCAATAATTTCATTATACTTGACTGAAAAAATCTTTTCGGCGCCATCTGTCCAGGTACGAACGCATTCTTTATCATCGATGACTGTAACAGAAGAATCAGTAGTTTGTATTACGGTGTTATAAAAAGATTGGAGTTCATTGTAAGACTTAACAAGAAACGGAATGATTTGCTGTGCCGTTATACAGCATATAGGCTCTTTATTTCGGTTCATTATGATAACGGCTAGTTCATTGGAAACCCCGTCAATTAAAGCGGTGAACGATTCATCTTCATATATAACTGCACAATTATATTCTTCTGTAGTAGAAGGTCGGTAATAAAATTTTTCGTCAACTTGTTCAATGTGTTGAGTGCTATATGTATGATCAATAGATAATGTTTTTAGAAATTCTTTTATTGTGGGAAATGAGAATGCCATATTGTCCTCCTGTTATGTATAAAAATTTTGACAGTGATAAAAAAATAATACACTTATTTACGATAAATTTAAAATATTTTTACAAATAAAAATATTATTTGTGAAAATTGTATATATGTACAGTTGGCACGTCAATTGCATAAAAGAAAGTGAGAGGTTTAGGGGAAGGAGGAGTATTTTGTGAGGCACTGTGACGTTTTAATAATAGGTGGTGGAATTATAGGTTGTTCTATCGCTTATTACACTTCAAAATACGGAAGAGACGTAACAATCATTGAAAAAGGGGAATTTGTCAGTGGGACGTCTTCACGGTGTGATGGGAATATTTTGGCTATTGATAAAGACCCAGGCTTTGATAGTCAAATGTCTTTAGTTAGTCAAAAATTAGTAACAGAATTAAGTGAAGAGTTAGAGCACTCATTTGAATATAGGGCGCCTGGAAGTATTCTCGTATGTGAGTCAGAAGAAGAAATGGAAGCAGCGCAGCAATGGGTGAATCGTCAAAAAGAAGTTGGCTTACCGTTTCGAATGCTTGATAGACAAGATATAAGAGAAGAATCGCCATTTTTTGCAGAAGATTTATTAGGCGGGTTAGAATGCGCAACGGATTCGACTGTAAATCCATATCTCCTTGCTTTTTCACTTCTTACAGAATCGAAGAAATTTGGTACGAAAGCTTTTAATCATACGGAAGTAAAAGAAATGAAAAGAGATATAGACGGTTCCTTTATTGTAGAAACGACTAACGGGACGTTTACTGCGAAACAAGTGGTAAACGCAGCCGGTGTGTGGGCTCCGAAAATCGGAGGAATGTTGGATGTAAATATCCCCATTGAACCGAGAAAAGGGCATATTATTGTAGCTTCAAGACAACAACACGTTGGTTGTCGTAAAGTTATGGAATTTGGTTATTTAATTTCTAAATTTGGCGGAAAACGAAAAGTGGATGCTTTAACTGAAAAATATGGAGTAGCTCTCGTATTTGAGCCGACAGAAAGCCAAAATTTTTTAATTGGTAGTAGTAGAGAGTTTGTAGGGTTTCATACGAAGATAAACAACGAGGTTATTAAATGTATTGCGAATAGAGCAATTCGTTTTTATCCGAAAATGGCGGATATGATGGTGATTCGTTCATATGCTGGATTACGCCCGTGGACAGAAGATCATTTGCCGATTATTTCGCGTGTGGAACATATCCCGAATTACTTTATTGCAGCAGGGCATGAAGGGGATGGCATTAGTCTTGCCGCAGTTACAGGGAAAGTGATTGAAGAGTTATTAAATGAAAAAGAAACAATCATTCCTATTGAACCACTTCGTTTGAGTCGTTTTACAGAAAGGGTGTTAAACGGATGAGGTCACAAAGAGTCTTTACGACGATTGATACACATACGGGTGGGAATCCAACGAGAACATTGATTAGCGGACTACCAAAGTTACTTGGAGAGACGATGGCAGAGAAAATGTTACATATGAAAAAGGAGTATGACTGGATTCGCAAATTGTTAATGAATGAACCGCGTGGTCATGATGTAATGTCCGGGGCACTATTAACAGATCCATGTCACCCTGATGCCGATATTGGTGTTATATACATAGAGACAGGTGGATATTTACCGATGTGTGGTCACGATACAATTGGTGTATGTACAGCTTTAATTGAATCAGGTTTAATTCCTGTAGTTGAACCGATTACTTCGTTAAAGTTAGATACGCCAGCTGGCTTAGTTGAAGTGGATATCTTTGTTCAAGATGGAAAAGCGAAAGAAGTTTCTTTCTGTAACATACCAGCTTTTTTACTGAAACATATCACTGTACAAGTCGAAGGAATTGGAACTGTTAAAGCAGATATTGCGTATGGAGGGAATTTCTATGCCATTATTGATGCAAAGTCAGTAGGTTTGGAGTTAGTACCGGAAAATGCATCTACAATTATCGATAAGGCAATTCATATTAGAAATATCATAAATGAGAAATTTGAAATCATACATCCGCAGTATTCGTTTATTAGAGGATTAACTCATGTTGAATTTTATACAGATCCTACTCATGAAAGCGCTCATGTAAAAAATACAGTTGTCGTTCCGCCTGGAGGAATTGATCGATCTCCATGTGGTACAGGAACATCAGCGAAGTTAGCTGTATTATACGCAAACCAAAAAATTGAAATGAATGAAGAGTTTGTTCATGAGAGTATTGTTGGTTCTTTATTTAAAGGGTGCGTTATAAATACGACAAATGTTGCAAATATGGAAGCTGTCGTAACGAAAATTACAGGTTCAGCTTGGCTTATGGGGATGCATAGATTTTTTTACAATGAAAAGGATCCACTGAAAGAAGGATTTTTGCTAATTCCGCCGATGGAACATGAAACGGAGGATGTAAAATGAACATTCAAAAAATGTATACAGCAGTAGACGTACACGTAAATGGAGAGGCATTCCGTGTAATAAAAGATGTACCATGCAAGTACTACTACAATTTAGAGCAATTAAACGAACAATTTTCAGGTGAATTAGCAGAAGAAATGCAGCTTTTATTAAATGAACCGCGTGGTTTTATCGGTTTAAATGGATGTATCGTCGTTCCTTCTATTCATTCGGAAGTCGATGCAGCTGTATTATTTTTTAATCATGAAGGATCCATTCTGCTTCATTATGGGGGTATTGTCGCAGTCATAACGACGTTACTAGAAAGCGGGTATGTAAAAAAGAGAGAGACGAATCAATACAAAATAGAAACGTTATCTGGCATATTTGTAGTCCATGCGTATGTAGAGAATGATGAAGTTGTATCTGTTTCGTTTGAAAGTAAACTATGTTATTTGATTGAGAAAAATTTACAAGTTGGTAATATAAGTTACTCTCTTATACAAGCAGATAAAATATATGCAGTTGTAGAAAAGGATACATATTCGCCAGAAATCTGTGTGGAAAACATTTCTGAATTAAAGAAATGGGGAGAAGCTACACTTCAAGCTATACAAAAACAGTCGTTAATAAAAAGGCTTATTTTAGTAGATTCTTCGCAAAAAGAAAAGAACCATATAAAGTCGATTACCTTTCATGAAGATAACTTTATCGTACGATCGCCAGGTTTTGTTTCTACTATTGTGTCTTATGTTCATGCATTATTTAAAAATGATTATATAGTGGATAAACCTTTTATAAATGAAAGTATATTTAATAGCTTTATAACAGTTGAAAAAGTGAAAAAGGAAGAAACGGGTTACATTTTCCGTTTTGAAAGTAGAGGGTTTATTACAGGGATGCAGACGTTTCTATTAGACCCTACAGATCCGTTTCCGGCAGGATTTTTATTAAAATAAAATGGTAAAGGGAGAGATAAATATGAAAACAATTAAAGGGGCATTTCCAGTATTAATCACACCGATGGATGAGTTGCAAGAAATTAATTGGAACGGTGTAAAACAAAACGTAAACTATTTTATTGAGCAAAAAGTAGCTGGCATTATTATTAATGGAAGTACAGGGGAGTTTGTTAGTTTATCAAAAGAAGAACGATTTAAAATGGTAGAAACAGTATTAAAAGAAGTTGATGGACGGATTCCAGTTATTGTTGGAACTGCAGCAGAAACGACGAAAGAGACGATTGAATATACGAAACATGCCGAAGCACATGGTGCGGATTGTGCATTAATTATTAATTCGTACTATTGTAAACCGAAAGAAGAGGAAATTTATTTTCATTTTAAAGAAATCTCAAACGCTGTAAATATACCAATTATGTTATATAATAATCCGTTTACTTCTGGTGTTGATATGAGTACAGAGCTCATGCTACGTATTGGAAAAGACTGTGAAAATGTTACACATATTAAAGAATCTAGCGGAGATATTCGAAAAGCAAGAGATTTAGTAAGACAAGGCGAAGGTGCTTTTCAAGTATTCTGCGGATCTGAAGATTTAGTTATGGAATCTTATTTAGTTGGTGCGACGGGATGGGTTTCAGTAGCAGGGAATATCGTACCAGCACTTGTCACAAAAATGTATGAGTATGTTCAAAATGGTGAATTAGAAAAAGCTTGGGAAATAAACGATGCAATTTTACCTCTTTGTGAGTTCCTTGAAGGATCAGGGAAATATGTGCAAATTGTGAAACGTTCTATGGAATTATACGGGCAAGCTGGGGGACCTTCTCGTTATCCAAGACTTGGGTTAACTGAAGACGAAGATCAAAAACTTCAAGCGATTATCTCAAAAATTGCAGCTCATGCGGCTGTGTAATTAAGGAGGAGAGCATATATGTTAACGACAAATATTGAGTTGAAACCAAAAGTGAAAGCGTTTTTAGACGCAGAGATTAAAATGTTTATTAATGGTGAATTTGTTCCTTCTATTAGTGGAAAGACGTTTGAAACATATAATCCAGCGACAGAAGATGTTCTTGCAGTTGTTTATGAAGCACAAGAAGAGGATGTTGATGTGGCAGTAAAAGCGGCAAGGTCTGCATTTGAATCAGGACCTTGGGCAGAAATGACTACCGCAGAAAGAGCGCATCTTATTTATAAATTAGCAGACTTAATTGAAGAGCATGGAGAAGAATTAGCACAGTTAGAAGCATTGGATAACGGGAAACCATATCAAGTAGCACTTGATGATGATATTGCAGCGACTGTAGAAAACTATCGCTATTATGCGGGCTGGGCTACGAAAATTATCGGGCAAACCATTCCGATTTCAAAAGATTACTTAAATTACACCCGCCATGAACCTGTTGGGGTTGTAGGGCAAATTATTCCTTGGAATTTTCCGCTCGTTATGTCTTCTTGGAAAATGGGAGCTGCACTAGCAACAGGTTGTACGATCGTATTAAAACCAGCAGAACAAACGCCTTTATCGTTATTATATGCAGCGAAACTATTTAAAGAAGCAGGGTTTCCAGATGGTGTAGTAAACTTTGTTCCAGGTTTTGGTCCTGTAGCAGGAGCTGCTATCGTAAACCATCATGATATAGATAAAGTAGCCTTCACAGGTTCAACTGTTACTGGAAAATATATTATGCGTCAATCTGCAGAAACAATTAAACATGTAACGTTAGAACTTGGTGGTAAATCACCAAATATCATTTTAGAAGACGCCGATTTAGAAGAAGCGATTAACGGCGCATTCCAAGGTATTATGTATAATCACGGCCAAAATTGTAGTGCTGGGTCTCGCGTGTTTGTTCACCGAAAACATTACGAAACAGTCGTAAATGAACTAGTAAAAATGGCGAATAACGTGAAACTTGGAGCAGGTATGGAGAAGGAGACGGAAATGGGGCCACTCGTATCTAAAAAGCAACAAGAGCGTGTGCTACATTACATTGAACAAGGGAAAGCTGAAGGCGCTACTGTTGCTGCTGGTGGTGAACGTGCATTTGAAAAAGGTTATTTTGTACAGCCAACAGTATTCACAGATGTTACGGACGATATGACGATAGTTAAGGAAGAAATCTTCGGTCCTGTTGTCGTTGTACTTCCATTTGATTCGACGGAAGAAGTAATTGAAAGAGCGAATCGTTCGTCATATGGACTTGCAGCGGGCGTATGGACACAAAATATTAAAACAGGACATCAAGTTGCCAATAAGTTAAAGGCAGGAACAGTATGGATTAATGATTATAATTTAGAAAATGCAGCTGCACCATTTGGTGGGTTTAAACAATCTGGTATCGGTCGTGAGTTAGGTTCATATGCGCTTGATAATTATACAGAAGTGAAAAGCGTTTGGGTAAATATAAAATAATATAGATTCTAAATGTTAATGAATAAAGATACGGACAACTGGAAGCTTTCATAATAGTTGTCCGTTTTCTTATATATAAAATAGTTTTCAAAAGAATGATAAGGGGGATTTGGATGGAGCAATTAGTAGAGTGGTTAGTAGGGCAAGTATGGAGTATTGGGTTAGTTGTTTTTGCATTAGGAGCAGGCGTGTATTTTACAATTACAACTCGTTTTCTACAAATTCGTTATTTTAAAGAGATGATTAAACTATTATTTGAAGGGAAAAGCTCGGAGACGGGAATTTCATCCTTTCAAGCATTTTGTTTAGCTTTATCAGGTAGGGTTGGAATAGGTAATATTGCAGGGGTCGCGACAGCTATCGCTTTTGGCGGACCTGGAGCTGTATTTTGGATGTGGATAATGGCTCTTTTAGGGGCAGCAAGTGCATTTGTTGAATCAACATTATCTCAAGTGTATAAAAGTAAAGTTGGAAATGAATATCGCGGTGGTACACCATATTTCATTGAAAAAGGCTTGAAAATGAAATGGTTTGCAGTCATTGTAGCAGTCGTTGTAACACTTTCATATGGCGTTTTATTACCAGGTATTCAATCTAGTAGTATCGCAGTTGGATTCGAAAACTCTAATGGGATTAGTAAATATATCACTGGCATATTGTTAGTCGTATTATTAGCAGCGATTATTTTTGGTGGTGTAAAGAGAATTGCTGGCGTTTCACAAATGCTTGTTCCATTTATGGCAATTGGTTATGTAATTGTTACATGTATCGTATTAATTGCGAATGTAACAGAAATTCCAAGTATGTTCGCTTTAATTTTCTCTAGTGCTTTTGGTGTAAATGAAATGTTTGGCGGAATCGTCGGTGCAGCAATCGCATGGGGAGTAAAGCGTGCTGTATTTTCAAATGTTGCTGGCGTTGGAGAAGCGACGTATAGTTCGGCCGCGGCTGAAGTATCTCATCCAGCAAAACAAGGGTTAGTTCAAGCATTTTCTGTATACATTGATACAATTGTCGTATGTACAGCGACAGCTCTTATGATCTTAATAACAGGTATGTATAATGTTATACCTGAAGGGAAAAGCGCTATCGTAAAGAATATAGGGAATGTTGATGCGGGTCCAATTTATACACAACAAGCAGTTGAAACTGTTATGACAGGGTTTGGCCCATTATTCATTTCAATCGCAATTTTCTTCTTCGCATTTACAACATTACTTGCATACTACTATATCGCTGAAACGACACTTACTTATTTAGACCGTGAACTTAAGCATAGTTGGTTAAAACCAGTTTTGAAAATTGGATTTTTAATTATGGTTTACATCGGTAGTGTAGAATCAGCATCGCTTTTATGGAATCTTGGAGATTTAGGAATCGGTAGTATGGCATGGTTAAACTTAATCGCGATTCTACTATTAAGTAAAATCGCATTAAAAATGTTAAAAGATTATGAAACGCAGAAAAAAGAAGGGAAAGATCCCGTGTTTGATCCTAAAAATGTGGGAATTGAAGGTTTAACATTTTGGGAAGAAAGAAGTAAAGAGGTTGCAAGAAAAAACTTTAAAGAAAAAGCGGTAGTGGATGATAGTTTGAAATTGTAGTTTTAATAGACTGAATATTAAATCTATTAAGTGGAGTATATTGCCTTCTTTTCATCACATACTACAATAGGTACACATAATTTGAATGGGGGTAATAATAAGATGGAACACGAACAACATAGTTCAGTAAATGATGTTCTACATCATTATAAAGAAGGAATCGGTAGTTTTACAAACCAAATTCCTGAAATTGCTGAAACGTATAATGCGTTTACGCAAGCTTGTTTTCAAGAGGGCGCTTTAACAAAAAGGGAAAAACAACTTATCGCATTAGGAATTAGTCTAGCAACGCAAGATGAATATTGTACGATTTATCATTCAAAAGGATGCCTGGATCAAGGATGCTCGGATAAGGAAATTCTAGAAGCATGCGGTGTTTCAGCAGCATTTGCTGGTGGAGCTGCGATGAGTCAAGCAGTAACTTTAGTGCAAGAGTGTTTAACAGAACTGAAAAATCAAAAGCATTGAATATAAAAAACGTTTTAAACTTTATGTTTAAAACGTTTTTTATGTGAAATTAAATTTGTATTCATTTTAATATTCTATCTCTTCATAAATCGATTTCTCTACATCAGAAAGAACTTTGTATATGCTCTTACCAATTATAGATTCTAATAATTTCATCTTAGTATTTCATTGTTCCTTCGTTTAAAATTAATACAATGAAACAAAAGGGGGATTAGTAATGCAAAATTTAGTAATTGAAGAGATTAAGCAAATAAAAGATGATGTGGAAGAGCTTTCTAACCTTTTGAAAACGGTTGTAGATGATGGAGCGTCAATTGGTTTTTTACCTCCACTGGAACAAAAAGAATCAATAAAGTATTGGCAAACTGTTATAGTGCCAGAAGTGATCTTATATGTCGCTAAAATAAACAATCAATTGGCAGGGAGTATTCAATTACATTTAGTTACAAAGCCTAACGGAATTCATAGAGCCGAGATTTGTAAGTTAATGACTCATCCAAACTTTAGACGTAATGGTATTGGGCGTTTACTTATGCAAAAAGCAGAGGAACGAGCGAAGCAAGAAAATAGGTCTCTTTTAGTGCTAGATACGAGAGAAGGAGACCCTTCCAACAGATTGTATAAATCATTAGACTATCAGGAAGTTGGAAAAATACCAGAATACGCAATATCTCCAAATGGTAATTTAGATGCCACAGTTATTTATTATAAATTTTTATAAGTGATGATTAAAATGCTATCATGCTTAAAATAATAAAGTTCGATTTTTAACACCGTCTATATTTCTCTAGCGGTGTTATTTGAATTTAATTAATGTGCTAATTGAATTTGAGAAAGTTTTTAGAGGGTTCTTTTAGTAATGTTCCTCGACTTATAATGGATGTAGAGAAGATGACTAGGCAACTATAGTTATTTTCGCTTTATTATGGGAAAGGGGATGACGAGATGAAAACGAAAGGTTTACAGAAGGTGAAGAAAGTTATATTAAGTGGTGGGATATTACTTACAGGATTGTTAACTTTCGGTTTTTCAGAAAAAGCTTCAGCTCATGGATACGTAGAATCACCAGCGAGCCGTTCTTATTTATGTAAGCAAGGGGTAAATGTAAATTGTGGTCCGATTCAATATGAGCCGCAAAGTGTAGAAGGAATAGGTGGATTCCCGCAATTAGGACCTTCTGATGGACAAATCGCAGGAGCTGGCCATTTCCCTGCTTTAGACGTTCAAACAGTTGATAGGTGGAAAAAAGTTACGTTAAACGGCGGGACGAATACATTTAAGTGGAAACTAACCGCACCTCATAGTACGAAAGAATGGAAATATTATATTACGAAAAAAGATTGGAATCCAAATAAGCCACTATCACGATCTGATTTAGATTTAGTACCTTTCTATGTGAAAAATGATGGAGGAGCTAGACCTGGAACTTCAGTAACACATGAAGCAAATGTACCAACTGATAGAAATGGATATCACCTTATTTTAGCTGTGTGGGAAATAGCGGATACTGGAAATGCATTTTATCAAGTGATAGATGTTAACCTTGTAAATAACGGTTTAGCATCAAATAACGTGCTAAATCATGTAGTGCAAGTTCCTACATTATTTTAAATAAAGTATACATTTTGATCATCTAATTCATTTTAGATGATCTTTTTTATAAAAAACGATGAAAAATATAGAAGAAAGTGCAATTATTTATAAAAAATTATGCTTTAAATATTGTCATATTTGCTTCTTTAAGATATCCTTTTCATGAAGAGGTGGAAAACATGGAAAAAGTACTAGTTTTCGGGCATAAAAACCCAGATACAGATGCAATTTGTTCTGCAATTGCTTATGCAGAATTGAAAAAAGAATTAGGAATGAATGCTGAGCCTGTACGTTTAGGTGAAATCAGCGGTGAAACTCAATTTGCGTTAGACTATTTTAAAGTAGAAGGACCGCGTTTTGTTGAGACAGTTGCAAACGAAGTGGACAACGTTATTTTAGTAGACCATAACGAGCGTCAACAAAGTGCTAACGATATCGAATCTGTTCGTGTGTTAGAAGTTATTGATCATCACCGTATTGCTAACTTTGAAACAAGCGATCCTATTTACTACCGTTGTGAGCCGGTTGGTTGTACAGCTACAATCTTAAACAAAATGTACAAAGAAAACGGCGTTACAATTCGTAAAGAAGTTGCAGGTTTAATGTTATCTGCAATCATTTCAGATTCTTTACTATTCAAATCTCCAACTTGCACAGAGCAAGACGTAGCAGCAGCTCGTGAATTAGCGGAAATCGCTGGTGTAGATGCTGACAAATACGGCTTAGAAATGTTAAAAGCTGGTGCTGACTTAAGCGGAAAAACAATGGAGCAATTAATCTCTCTTGACGCTAAAGAATTCCAAATGGGTAATGCGAAAGTTGAAATCGCACAAGTAAACGCTGTTGATACAAATGACGTTCTTGTACACCAAGCGGAACTTGAAAAAGTTATCTCTGCAGTAGTAGAAGAAAAAGGTTTAGACCTATTCTTATTCGTTGTAACTGATATCTTAACTAACGATTCTGTCGGTCTTGCGATCGGTAAAGCAGCAAACATTGTTGAGAAAGCATACAACGTATCTCTAGAAAACAATACTGCTACATTAAAAGGTGTTGTATCTCGTAAGAAACAAATCGTACCAGTATTAACAGAAGCATTCCAAGCTTAATATTATTGAGTATGATTTAACAAAAAGACAAGTAGTCAGATTGGCTACTTGTCTTTTTCTTTCTCTAAAAAACAGAAAATTAGAATTTTAAAAGGAGAGTTGCGTATGTTTAATGATTTGGAGAGTAAATTACAGTCACTTTTAGAGCGAAATATTACTTCTGTTTTAGAATTAGAAAATTGGCTTTTCGATGAATTGCGTGTAAACGCTGAAATAGAAGAGAAGATAACAAGTAGTTTAATCGCCACGTATAGAGATACAGATAACAGAAATATGCGTGATTTACATATGTATAATCAAAATACAATTCAACCACTTTTAAAAAGATACAATGCAAAGTTTGACCAAAAATTTATAGAGTGTCCGTTTTCTAACTTATTAGACGAGCGAAAATATGGATTTATGAAAAAAGCAAGATTTGTAAAGAGTAAAATGTTTAATGAAAAAAACATTGCTCTTTCTATTAAAGAGCAAGAGTGCATTACGAAGTATAGAGAAATAATGTCTAACATAACAATTAATTGGGAAGGCGAGCGAAAGACGTATGCATACGTAAAGGCAAAGTTAGATAACCCCAATAGAGCTATTCGCGAAAAAGCTTGGTACGCTTTATGTGAAGCAAGGAGTGTAGTGAAACCAGAAGTGGATCGTATTATGAATGAACTTATACAATTGCGGAATGAGATAGCTTTAAATGCAGGGTTTAATAATTATAGTGAATATGCTTTTAAACAAAAAAACAGAGATTACAGTATTGATGATTGCTATAAGCTCCATGAATCTATAGAAAAGTATGTTGTACCAATTTGGAAACAGTTAGGAAGTATTTCTAAAAAGAATCTCGGTGTAAAAACGTATCGCCCTTGGGATATTTCTCCATGTAATTTACCAAAAGTCCCAATCCAAAATGCTATTGATTTATTGGATGGGGTGGAAGAAATGTTTCGGACGACAGATTTATATTTTTATGAGAAATTTGTTCATTTAAGGAAAGCTGGATGCATTGACGTAGAAGAACGTGAAAATAAAGCACCAGGAGCTATTTGTTTTACCTTACCCCATAGTAAAGAGGTTTTTGTGTATTCTAATTTTAGTCCTTCATTTTATGCAATTAATGCACTTATACATGAAGTGGGGCATGCATTTCATTTTTATAAACAATTTAAAAACGATAGTAGTATGCAGGAAAGATATCTGCGCGAAGAGGTGGCTGAACTTTATTCCCTCAGTCTTGAGTTATTAGTAATGGATAAGCTAAATGTTTTTTATAAGCAAGAGGATGAATATAAAGAAGTGCAACGCGTACAAATATATCGTGCTTTGTCTTTATTACTATCATCAGTTGCAGGAGATGTATTCCAGCACTGGATCTATGAGAATCCAAACCATACACCAGAAGAACGTGATAAGAAATACGCCGAACTATGCAAAAGATATCAATATTCAACAGTCGACATTGCAGGATTAGAGGATGAAATTGGTGCAAGTTGGATAGAGTCATTTCACTATGTTCAGTTTCCTTTTTATAAAATTGAATATGCAATTGCACAAATAGGAGCAATGCAATTGTTTCAAATTTACTGGGAAGACCCAGAAAAAGCGATTGCTTTCTTTAAAGAAGGTGCGAGTGCAGATTGGAATTTATCTATACAAGAAATATATGAAAAAACAGGTGTCACGTTTGATTTTTCGGAAGAAAGGATAGAAAGTACTGCAAGTGTTATTTTGGATTTGATCAATGAATTAAAATAAGGATAGCATTCGCTATCCTTATAACTGTTTATTCGTAGATTTTTTCTTGTTTATATAAAATGTAATAATAGCTGTAATTAGGAAAATAGGTAGGGCATACGCTTGCCCAACAAACAATTTCCAGCCCACATGATTATAGCCTTCAGACGCTGGAGCAAGTATAGCAATTATGCAAATTATAATATAGAGTACTAGTGCAGGGAGTATATTTTTCACTTGTTCACCTCCTTCTAAAGATGTTTAATTTTATTATTTATATATCAAATTATATTCAGATTCTTTAAAAAGTAAATTTACCATTGAATGTAGTATTATAATATTTACAAGGAGTGTCCTATGTTTAAATAGGGGGATTGGGGTTCAAATCTTAAAAAAGTGAATATTAAGTAAAAAAAAATGTAGTGATATGGTAAAAGATGTAATTTGTATTTTAAATATCATTATATAGCATGTTGAGAGAAAAATGTATAAAATAATTAACTTTACTTATGCAGGAGAAGAGGTAAGAAATATATGAGAAGGTTATGCATAATTCCATGCGGAAAAAAGAAAATTTGGGATAAGTATCCGGATTACGGCCCGATGGAGGCAAAAGATGTATATATTAGTCCGTTCGGAAAAGCATGTCAGGCGTATGCAACAATGTTTTTTGAGAATTGGGTTATATTATCGGCGAAGCATGGATTTTTAAGACCAAATGATATTGTACTAGAAAACTATGATCTTGCATTTGATTCAAAGGGTGATGAGATTATTAGTATGGAACAATTAACACAACAAATGATTGAAAAAGATTTGCTTCAGTTTGATGAAATTGTTTTACTTGCAGGTAAGAAGCATAGGAAGGTAGTAACACAATTATATCCAAAAGAAATCATTACGTATCCGTTAGCAGGCTGTAAAGGGATTGGGTATATGTTGCAGAGGTTGAAAGGGGCTGTGGGGGAAGGGAAGGAATTATAGTAGAAAATTAATTAGTGTTTCTATAATATGAAATAAAATCGACTCTAAAAAAGAGTCGATTTTATTCTTTAAAACTTAATTTTATAATTGAATGGTTCAGGTTTTAAATCGTAATTTTCACTTGAACCTTCTAGTATTAGTTGCAATTCACCTTGCTCAATTGGGAGTTTAGGGAATGTTAAAACAGCATCACTAGTTACACCAGGCATCATACCTTGTGGAATTTTAGGGTATTTTGCCTCATAATTATCTTGGTATTCTAATTGTTGACCGCCTACAATTAATTTAGAGTTAAAATCATAGAAATTAAATGCTGCAGTTGCATCATTTTTGGCTGTAAAGTAAACTCGCGTTTCTTTATCAGCGATTTCAATTTTTTTAACAATCATTTTATAACCATTATGGTCTTGCTCTTGGTTTACTTCAATTGTTTTTTTTGCAGGATCAAAAGCAGTTGCATAATCTGTTTTTTCGATACTTGTTGCAACGATAGTAGGGCCTTTTACTTTTCCGCCAAAAGCATTTTCACCTTCAAAGACGTCTTTAATAGTTCCCTTTACATGAATGTAATCTTCGCGTTTTACATCTAATTTAGGATCTTTATATGCAATAATAGTGTTTTTGCTGTGCTCTTTATCAGCCCAAGCTTGAAGATATGTACCATCTTTATCACGTTCAGGCTCGACAAAGATCTGCGCATAGAAATCAACCTTTTTTCCTTTATACTCTTTAGGATTAGAGTGCATCTTTTCAAATTCTTCTTTTGATAATACCTGTGTCGATTCACTTGTCTCCTTAGTAGTTTTCTTTGATGTTGAATCTTTAGAGTCTGTATCTTTAGAGCATGCTCCACCTAAAATAATAGCTCCACAAAGAACAGATAATAGAATTTTCTTCAAAACTTATCCTCCTACATATATAAAATATATTTTCGGTTTATAGTATAACAGATTACAAGTAATTATTTTACAAAAACTTTTAAAAAGAGTTATTTTTAGTAAGATTTACTATACTAAAGAGGCAAAACTAGACTAGCAAACAATCCTTTTTATACTTTCAAACATAGAATATGATGAATTCTAATTAGGAGGATGCATATTCATGGGGAATCATTGGAATTGTAGGCGTTCATTTTGGGACGATTTAATGTTTGGAAAATGTGGATGTAGGAATTGTCACGAATGTCGTTGCAAAGAGAAACCGAAGTGCGATTGTGAAGAGTGTTGCTGCAAGAAGAAACCGAAATGTGATTGCGAGAAATGTTATTGTAAAGAGAAACCGAAATGCCATTGTAAACAGGAAGGGTATTAACAATAAAGAGGTTGTCCCAAAAGTAGCTGAATAGCTACTTTTGGGCAACCTCTTTCTTTACAGAAAATAAAAAAAAGAATCGTCCTTTTTGATATAATTAAGTCACCACAACAAAATAATCAAAAGAAAGGAACAATTCTTTTATGTTTATAGATTATAACAAAAACCAACTTACTTTTCCACTAGATGTTGAGGTTTATATTCCTGAACATCATCTTTCACGAGTGGTTCATACAGCTGTAGAAGCGATGGATCTCTCTATCCTCTTATCACGTTATCCAGGTGGTGGCAGACCACCGTACCATCCAAAAATGATGTTAAAAATTTTATTATATGCTTATGCAAAAGGAATCTATTCTTCTCGAAAAATTAAAGAACAACTCCATGAAATATTCATTTCATGTGGCTTTCTGATGAAAAAACACCAGACTTTCGTACGATCAATCGTTTTCGATCCGAGCGCATGAAAGACGTGATTTATGAAACTTTCTTCTCTCTTATCGACCTGTTGAAACAAGAAGGGCTTGTCAAACTCGAAGATTATTTTCTAGATGGAACAAAAATCGAGGCAAATGCCAATCGATATACATTTGTATGGAAAAAATCCACAGAAAAATATGATCAAAAACTAGATGAGAAGTACCAAAAAATTGTCGCGACAATTGAACAAGCAAGTGAAGACGATCAGAAAGCGGAATTAGAAGAAGAACAAATGAAAGATACCTGTTCTGTCACTTCAGAAAAAATTAAACAAACCATTCAAACCTTAGAAAAACGCCTGCAAGATGAACCGAAAAATAAAACGATGAAAAAAGCAAAGCGTCAGTTAGAAAATGATCTTCTTCCACGCAAAATAAAATACGAAGCTCATAAAGAAACATTTCAAGAAAGAAATAGCTTTTCGAAAACAGATACAGATGCGACCTTTATGCGGATGAAAGAAGATCACATGAAAAATGGTCAACTTAAACCAGGGTACAATATACAAATCGGAACCGAGGATCAATTTATTACAGGGTTTAGCATTCATCAAAAAGCGGGAGATACAACTTGTTTGATTCCTCATTTTGAAATATTTGAGAAGTACAATCGTGCAAAGCCTCAAAATGTAGTTGCCGATTCTGGTTATGGAAGTGAAGAAAACTATGCATTCTGTGAAGAGAAAAAAATGAAAGCATATGTGAAATACAATACGTTTGAAAAAGAACAAACGAAGGCTTGGACGAAACAAATCGGTCGAGTGGAAAATATGGTTTATGAGGAAGAGCTAGATGAATGGATTTGTGCAAATGAAAAACGCCTTATTTTTTCACATGAAAGCAAACAACAAACAAGCAATGGTTATACTTCTGTCAAAAGAACATATCGTTGTACAGAATGTTTGGGCTGTCCATTTCAAGAAACATGTGCCAAAGGAAAAGAAACAAAATCTATCAGTGTCTCTGTCAAAAATCAAAAACAGCGAAAAGAAGTACGAGAACGTTTACGTACAATAGAAGGTAAAGAATTATATGGAAAGCGAAAAATAGAGGTAGAACCCGTATTTGGTCATATTAAATACAATCGTTTCTTCCAACGTTTTTCCTTGCGAGGCCTTTCTAAAAATCGACTGGAATGGGGTCTTATTTGTGTTGCCCATAATTTACGGAAATGGACAACAACAGCTCAATCAAAAGCGAAAAACCCCGATCATAAGTAGAAAACTTATAGGTTTTCTACTTATGATCGGGGTTTTTATCCATATAAAGGTAAAATATAAGAAGTTGTCTCCAAAAGTTCGTTTTTAACGACCTTTTGGGACAACCTTTCATTTTATAAGGTTATATTCCATCTTCAACAGATTTTTTTACAATTTTCCATTTATCTTGTTTTTTAATCTTTATAGCTACATTAGTTCCGGTAGATTCCTTATAAAAGATATATCCATTGTTTGCGTTCACATATGTCAATGGTTCACCTATGCAATCTTGTGAACAAGATTTATTGATAATCTCAATTAAGGATAGTTCGTTCGGATCTGTCCTACTTGCATCTATAATAGTATTAAGGTCTGTTTTACGATAACCTTGTAAGTTTACTTGGAAATTTTGTTCAATTTCTCCTGTAATACTAGTATTCATTACTTCAACTGAATTTTTCTTTTCTTGTAGAAATCCGTTTTTATAAAGCAATTTTGTATATCCAACCCATGCGATTAAAACTAGCATGATAAACATACTACATATTTTAAGTGTTCGAAGCCGTTTACTAACTATCGTTTCTGAGTATTTCATTCCGTTTAATCCTCCAATGTTTTTAATTTAAAGTATGCCTCAATACATGCTTTTAGAAGAGGGATAGAATTTAACGAGTTCTAGATTAAAAAAGAAAGCATCTGAAGTTAGATGCTTTCTTTTTAGTATTTTCACTGTCTGTTCGTTACTTGTTTCATAAGTGGCCTAATTTCTTTAACAGGTGGTTTTTTATCATATACATCAACGTAAGAAAAGTAATAATTTAAGTTTCTGAGAAGTCCTTTTCCTATTTTAGCACTTAAAAAGGGAAAGACTTGTCCAGTATAATCATCAAGAGATTTACAGTAGTATTTTTCATCTAAATATATACTGTATTTACATGTTAGTTCTACTAGTGAGTTCCCTTTATCATCAATTACTTCCTTAGAATCAATAATGTCTATTAATGCAAATTTTTCATTCAGATATACTTTCTTCTTTTTCTCATGTTTATTTGTAAGTATAAATACGAGACCAATGGCGTTAATCAAACTATTTCCTCCTATAAAAAACGGATATTAATAAAATATATCGATATAAGCTAAATGTAAAGAGCATGGCGAAATATCCTTAATAGAAAGTTTAACAAGCCGATTTGTTTTTTCAAATCGGCTTGTTGTTATTGAAATACTTGCGGGAATTGCTTTACGATTGCGTTTGTTATCATGTCGGACATTTCTAAAGCTTCTTTTTCAACTTTATCGTACAATTTTACTCCTGCTTCATAATCTTTATTTAGAAAGGCAAGTGCTTCTGCTTTTGTTAATGCTAAATGTTCATAAAACATTTTTCTAAATGCTTCTTTATCTATATATGGGTTAATGCTAGTAAGAAACGCAACAATTTCATCACTGTTAGCGTACCATTTTTTCTCTATAGCGGCAGCTGCATTTTGGTCACCAGCTTTTGTGGCTTTAATAAGATCCGCTGCAATTACTAAGTGGTCTTTAATTCGTGCACTATATTTTTTTACAGCATCTTCACCATAGAATGGTTCAAGAGATAGTCCCATATGTGTTGCATTTTGAAGAAGCCGTCCAACAGTAACGTTTACGTCAGGTAAATTGAAAACAATACTTATAATAGCTAATCTCGTCCAAGCGACATGTTGTTCCCAAAAGGAACGCATATAACCTTTAAAAAAGTTCTCGTTTTTACTAATTCTGTAATTACGTACAGATGTATCAAAGTGTACATAATGGTTATGATAGGGGGAGTAATGCGCTTGCCAATAAGAATACATAAACGGTAACACTCCTTTGAACATGTATAACTCAAAGTATGATGGGAATTTATAATTAGTTACGTGTCCTCGTTTATTTTCAGAAATTGATATGGAAAAAGATGAGGAATTTTATTGCGTTATATATAAATAAATTGAATATAAAGTAAAAGAGGCTCTGCAAGGGAAGTTGCAGAGCCTCAAAAGGGTATTGCCGAGATGTCGGACTCGACTACGTAATATTATCATAAAATTCACTAAAAAAAACCTGGTAAATGTGTCCAAATAAAAATGGCTCTTTAATAAAGTGAAAGGGACCTGCTTCCCGCGGCAGATCCCTCTCACTAGATAATGTCGATGAGCAAAAACTCATCTGGAGTACTTTTATAATAGCAAGTGAAATTCGTTTTGTGTATTGAGAAAAAAGAATTAGATAATTAAATGTTAAGCATTTATATTTTACCTTTTGTGATTATCACCATTTGTAGTGAGTGGATTAAGATTATAAAATGGCGATAAGATTTATAATTACATCTAATAGTGTTATGAAATATATAATATAAAAAAAGACCCGCTTATATAAGCGGGTCAACTTAAGGGATTTATCCAACAGAATATTTCATATGATAACAACTGTATTGTAGTAAGTCTATAAGGTTTATATTGAGAAAATGATTATGAATGATCTATTTCGTACGTGTATTAACGTTTAAAAAGTTGAGAAAAAAAATGAAAAAGCTTTCTATAAGAAAATAATGGCTGGTACTTATAATATGATTCATATTTCCACGCGTCATTATTTGAGAATTGGAGTTGGTTTGGTACGGTTTTCTGTTTGATGGAACTCATATTACGGTGCTTCATATAGTAACCTCCTGAATTCATATGTATAAGATTAGTAGTATTCAAGGAGAATTAATAAAATGTGTATTTATTTTAAATTTATTATAGTGCTAATCATTCTCTAAAACGTAAAGAAGCATAAAGTAATGAAAAAGCAAGCTGTTAGTCATGTATTCATCACTTTCATGACGCGTAAGTGATGATATAATAGAAGTAGATGAAAGATAAAGAAAAGCAGGTGACTCTTTTTTGTTTACAAAAGCACAAGAACTTTTAGCGTCTTATTTCGGTTATTCGTCATTCCGAAGAGGACAAGATGAAACAATTAAAAATGTATTAGATGGGAAAGATACAGTTTGTATTATGCCTACAGGTGGTGGTAAGTCAATTTGTTATCAAATTCCTGCATTAGTATTTGAAGGAACAACGTTAGTTATATCGCCTTTAATATCACTTATGAAAGATCAAGTAGATACATTAGTACAAAACGGTATTTCAGCTACTTATATTAATAGTTCTATTTCGATTACAGAAGCGAATCAACGAATTCAATTAGCGAAACAAGGACATTATAAGTTACTTTATGTAGCGCCTGAGCGACTTGATTCAATGGAGTTTGTTGACCAACTTATCGATATGAAAATCCCGATGATTGCCATTGATGAGGCGCACTGTATTTCGCAGTGGGGACACGATTTCCGTCCGAGTTATTTACATATACATCGCATATTAGACTATCTTCCAGAAAAGCCGCTCGTATTAGCTTTAACAGCAACAGCAACACCACAAGTTCGTGATGATATTTGCAACACGCTTGGAATTAATCAAGAAAACACGATTATGACAACGTTTGAGCGCGAGAACTTATCATTTTCTGTTATTAAAGGACAAGATCGTAATGCGTATTTAGCGGATTATATTCGTCAAAATCAAAAGGAATCCGGAATTATTTATGCAGCTACTAGAAAAGTAGTCGATCAGTTGTATGAAGATTTAATGAAAGCGGGAGTTTCGGTTTCCAAATATCACGCTGGTATGAGCGATCATGATCGAAATGAGCAGCAAGAACTCTTTTTACGTGATGAAGTGAGTGTAATGGTAGCTACATCTGCGTTTGGTATGGGGATTGATAAATCGAATATTCGTTACGTTATTCATTATCAACTGCCAAAAAATATGGAAAGTTATTATCAAGAAGCAGGACGTGCAGGACGTGACGGATTAGATAGTGCATGTATATTGCTGTATGCTTCTCAAGATGTGCAAGTACAGCGCTTTTTAATTGATCAATCGACCGGAGAATCTCGTTTTTCAAATGAACTTGAAAAATTGCAAAATATGACTGATTACTGTCATACAGAACAATGTTTACAATCATTTATTTTGCAATACTTTGGAGAAGAACCGAAAGAGGATTGCGGTCGCTGTGGTAATTGTACGGATAACCGAGAAAGTATCGATGTGACGAGAGAATCACAAATGGTTCTATCTTGTATGATTAGGACGAATCAACGATTTGGTAAACAAATGATTGCACAAGTACTAACTGGATCTAAAAATAAGAAAGTCATTGAATTTAATTTTCATACTTTGCCAACTTACGGACTTTTATCAAATCGTAGTGTAAAAGAAGTTAGTGAGTTTATTGAGTTTTTAATTTCAGACGAATTAATTGCAGTTGAACATGGTACTTACCCGACACTAAAAGTGACGGAAAAAGGGAAAGAAGTGTTACTAGGTAAAGAGAATGTATTACGTAAAGAACGAGTAGAGACAAGACAAATCGTTCAAGATCATCCTTTATTTGAAGTACTTCGTGAAGTACGTAAAGAAATTGCGCAAGGAGAAGGTGTACCTCCATTCGTTATTTTCTCTGACCAAACGTTGAAAGATATGTGCGCAAAAATGCCGCAAAGTGACTCTGAACTTTTAACTGTGAAAGGGATTGGTGAACATAAACTTGTGAAGTATGGTTCGCACTTCTTACAAGCAGTTCAGCACTTTATTGAGGAAAACCCAAACTATGCTGAAACAATTAAGACAGAAGTCGTGACAGAGCGAAAAAAAACAGGGAAAGCTTCAGCAAATTCTCATTTAGAAACATATGAAATGTATAAACAAGATATTGATCTAGATGAAATTGCGAAAGAACGTGGCTTATCAAGACAAACGATTGAAAATCATTTAATTCGTTGTTTTGAAGATGGAATGGAAGTAGACTGGAACAGTTTTGTTCCTGCAGAATACGGACAACTGATTGAAACTGCTGTGCAAAATGCTGAGGGTGGTCTGAAATCGATTAAAGAACAACTTCCGAATGAAGTGAGTTACTTTATGATTCGTGCTTATTTACAAATTAGAAAGTAGAGACATGTAAAGGGGATAGGGATTTATGCATCACGTTTTTGTATATGGCACGTTAAGAAAAGAGCAATCGAATGCTCATTATATGCAAGGTGCAATATGCATTGCAGACAAAGCATGGACGTATGGGAAATTATTTGATACAAACGAAGGGTATCCAGCCATGACTTATTCGAGTGAAGAAAAGGTGTATGGTGAAGTTTATGAAGTAAATGATGAGATATTGCATAAGTTAGATGAACTAGAAGAATATACAGGTAATGCGGAGACTGATTTATATGATCGAATTACGCAAACAGTATATGCTACTGATAGGGAAATAGAGGCGTATGTATATATCGCCCAAGATAAAAAGATGATATTGAAAGTGATTGATTCTGGAGATTGGGTGGAGTACCAAAAAGTAAAATAAGAGTAGCTAAAGAGTAGATAGTGGATTAATCCATTATCTATTTTTTTATTTAGCGTGCCCAGCTAAGCTGGGCACTGCTTGCTGGTGAAAGTCCAGCCTAGGTAAGAGCCAAGTCGCCTAGTAGCTGACAGGCAACT
>NZ_JBSSFA010000013.1:0-142143 GCF_054062215.1 Bacillus sp. TE9106W | reverse complement strand
TACGGACAGGAAAAAGGTGAGATTCCTTTTCGGTAGTTGGCATTTGACTTGGTTCGCCAACAATTTATAGATTTTTATAAGAATTTCAAACCAGGACTACAAAGCATGACTAAAGTTGATACGGTAAAAGAAAAGATTATTGAAACATCTTTATATTTATTTAATACTAATGGGATAACTCGCACATCCATTCAGGATATAATGACAGCCACTGAACTACCGAAAGGATCTATTTATCGTAGATTCAAAAATAAAGAAGAAATTGTTCTTGCTGCCTACGACAAAAGTGGTGAGATTATGTGGAGTCATTTTCATAAAGCAATGGAAAATAAAAAGACAGCAATCGATAAAATCCTTGCAATTTTCCTTGTATATCAAGATGCAGCTAATAATCCTCCTATTGCTGGAGGCTGTCCATTGCTTAATAGCGCAATTGAAAGTACTGGCGTATTTCCAGAATTACAAAAAGCAGCAGCAAAAGGCTATGATGATACAGTAATGTTAATGGCTTCTCTCATTAAAGAAGGAATAGAGAAACATGAACTTAAAGAAGATATAGACATTAGATCGCTCGCTTCTTTTCTTGCATCTTCAATGGAGGGCGCTATTATGGCAAGTCGAGTATCGAACGATAATATACACCACCAGTATTTTATTGAACAAATAAAACATCACCTTTTCTCTTATTCTAAATAAGTGAGAACTTGCATTGCTTGCATTCAATTTTTATAGACTTAAACTGAATAAACCCCTCTCATAAAAAGTATTTACTGCTTATAAGAGGGGGATTCGTTTTTAGCAAATGTAGCTTTTGGGATGCTGTATATTATGCATACTACCAATCTCTTTTTCACATACCTCTCCTTTTTATTTAAAAGAATATCCACTTTGGTTTCTCCGTTTAAAGAATTACCTAGTTCCCTTTTCCTATAGATAGACAAAATATTGGGCACTAAATGAACTGTCCCTGAAGTAAGGTTCTAAAAATATCCTATCCATAGAGCTACTACAGCAACTACTAACAAAGCAAAACAAAATGTGATATTTCGAATCCACTTTTGTATATCATCAAAATACTTTTCTATAAATGGAGTGTAAATAGAAAGCATAAGAAGTAGCACAATGAAAGTAAAGGATCCCAATTTATCGTTAAATTTTTCATTAGTAAATGTGCTTACATGAAGGAAAAGAAAAACAAATGTTACTATGAATAGCTCAAATAATCTTTTTTTATTCACTCCGCCACCACCTTACAAAAATTCCTTTTTATTCCATTTTATCAGAGCATAATGTGTAGTAGTATATGAATATTATACTCACGTCAAAAAGGCCAACAATTCAAGATTGTTAGCCTCTACATTCCATAATCATATCTTTTATCACTTTACTTCCTAACAACTGGAATCCACATTTCACCAAACACTAAACCATTTCTTTGTCCCATCTCAACCGTTGTATTTGGCCCACCAACATAAGCAAAATCTGTTGCTTCTCGTAAAGCTTGACCGAAGGCGATGCCAGTAAGCTTATTACTTAACTCTTCAGCCGTTTTGTCTTCCCCTTTTACTACTAAGTATTCTCCCTTCGGAAACTGTATCACTCTAGATTCTTCTTCTATTTGTGCTTCTGTCATAACACCCGCATAATACATCATCTTGTTATTCACCGCTTCGCTCACAGAAAAAATGTAATCATTTGTAGCTAGAGCTTTTAAAGTATCCAGCCTTCCATCTTCTTTAACAGCCGACCAAAAGTCTTCCTTTTCTTTTTTTATTCCAACAAAATCTGTATATTCACTCTTAATTTCAGTTCCAATACCTAACACAATAAAGCTATTTTTTTCTTCAATCGTATAATTTTTCATATTCAAAACCTTCCTTCTTTTAAATTGAATCAAATGATTTATCTTTTCATTTGATAAGTTTATAATATCTTTAAATCATGTCAAAAAATGATACTGTTTAGGAGACTCCAATGAAAAAAGTTGAACGGATTAATACAATTATGCGGTATATCAACAACCGCTCCCACTTTACAATTTCAGAAATCATACGAGAATTTAACATATCACGATCAACAGCTATTAGGGACATTAGAGAAATAGAAGCTATGGGCATGCCACTTGTTGCTGAAGTTGGGAGGACTGGGGGATATTTTGTTATGCATAACTCTATCCTGCCCGTTGTTCGCTTTACTGATAACGAAGTGAAAGCTCTTTTTATTGCCTTTATGGCTACAAGAAATCAACAACTTCCCTATTTAAAAAGTCGTCAATCTTTAGCCGAAAAACTGTTAGGACTCATCTCAGAAACCCAGCAAGATGATATCGTTCTTTTAAATCAACTCTTGCTGTTTGAAGGGACAAACCCTCATAATCCTGATTTACTTGAGCTTTCTGATCTCCCTCACCCTATGTTAGAAAAACTCATTCAAATACTTCTTTTGGATAGACATTTATTGATTTCCATTAAAGAAGAGAAAGAAATCAAGTCTTATTCCATTTATCTATTACACCTGTATCAAGAAAAAAGTCAATGGATCATTGAAGGGTTTGACTTAAAAGAAGAAAAGAAGAGGATGTTTCCTGTCGATCATCTCATCCATATCGAACCATACACGACGAAAAAAAAGCTAAATAAGAAAAAGATTTTAGAAAAACTAAGTAAGAAGGATGAAGCGATTAACCTTATACTTGAACTTGGTCCAAAAGCAATTGCCCAGTTCAAAAAATACCACCCTTTCAAAATTTCAATATCTTATACAAATCCTTACCAATCTACAGCTATTTTAAAAACATTTATCGATGTTCACAATTCCGATGAAGTAACGGAAATAGCAAATTGGCTACTTTTCCTAGGTAAAGATATTACAATTAGAGAAATGCCTGAAGAAGTATTAAAAGATTTACAAGAGCGGTTATGCTTATACACTCCATAAGCAGTGACTAGTTAAACCTCAAAATATTGAGTTTAACTAATCACTGCTTAACGAGGCTTCTATGAATAATACAACAAAAAAGGTGTGAACTAGCTTTTAGTTCACACCTTTTTATATTAGAGTTTCCTATAAATACATTAAATTGCTTGTTTAAGATTTGAATGTGGATTTGGTCCATACTTATTATCACCTTCATCACTTTCAATGATACAAAACACAAGCAGAACCGCTCCTCCAAATGGCACCAAATTTAATAACTGCCACCATCCTGTTTTTCCACTATCATGTAATCGACGAGCTTCCACTGCCAAAGTAGGAACGATAAAAATTGCTATATATATCAAAGTAATATTAGCTCTTAAGTAAAAGGCAGACGAAGAATAAGAGGCCAAATATATTAATGACCAAAACGTAACCTTATTAACTAAAGTAAAAATCCAGTACTCTTTTCTCGTAGCTCTCCCACTAAATTTCGCATAGTTTTTGAGAGTATATAAATACCATCTCATTTGAACCGCTCCCTTTTCCATCCCCTAAACAATTAGGTTATACATTATATACCTTATAAGTATAAATATAACATCTTTAACCTCTATTTTTATATAGAATATTCCGTTTATTTTTAAGTTATTTTTGTGAAGCGTTACATACTATACTTCAAGACATGTGTATTCGATTTATTATTCTCCTATTTACTTTAAAACTACTACAATTAAGCAAACTATGAATGTATTATTAAAGCACGGAAAATCTTCCCGTGCTTTTTCAAAGATATATATTATTTCGGAGGATTTGATTTACTTACCCTAACTGGCGTTTAAATGCTTTACTAGCGAAAAAGTAAGAGCTGATCATGATTCCTACGCACCAAGCGAGCGCAATCCAAATATCGTTTCCAACAGTTCCTTCATATAAAAGAGCACGAATCGCATTCACGATTGAAGTTACAGGCTGGTTTTCAGCAAATGCACGAACAATTTTCGGCATCGTTTCGGTAGGTACGAAGGCTGAACTAATAAATGGAAGAAAAACTAGTGGGTACGAGTACGCTGTCGCCCCTTCCATAGACTTTGCCGTCAGCCCTGGAATGATAGCCAACCATGTTAGCGCTAACGTAAACATCCCTAGTATCCCAGCTACCCCAAGCCAATCTAGAATATTCGCACTGGAACGGAAGCCCATTAAGAGTGCAACAAGAATAACAACTACGATAGTAAGTACATTCGCAACAAGAGAGGTTAAAACGTGAGCCCACAATATCGATGAACGCTTAATTGGCATCGTAATAAAACGTGCCATAAGCCCACTCTTTACATCCGTAAATAATCGTACAGAAGTGTAAGCGACACCAGATGCGATAGCCATTAGCAAAATTCCCGGCAATAAATAATTGACGTAGTTATCTGTTCCTGTTTGTATTGCGCCGCCAAATACGTAAACAAACAATAGCATCATCATAATCGGTGTAATCGCTACCGTAATAATTGTATCTGGACTACGCATAATATTGCGCATTAAGCGCCCAAGTAATACCCCTGTTTTGCTTTTCATTTACATCTCCTCCTTTTTGCCAATGATCGCAAGGAATATTTCTTCCAATGTAGGCTGCTTCTCGATATACTCCACTTTTGCTGGCGGGAACATCTCTTTCAGTTCAGTAAGAGTACCTGTCGTAATAATTTTTCCACCATGTAAAATAGCGATACGGTCAGCTAATTGTTCTGCTTCCTCTAAATACTGGGTTGTTAGTAAGATGGTTGTTCCTCCACCAGCAAGTTCTTTAACTGTATCCCACACTTCAATCCGTGCTTCAGGATCAAGCCCAGTCGTTGGTTCGTCAAGAAAAATAACTGCTGGCGCCCCGATCAAACTCATCGCGATATCAAGTCGGCGCTTCATCCCGCCTGAATACTGATCTGCCCTCTGATTAGCCGCATCAGTCAGGCTAAATCTTTCAAGCAAATTGTCAGCGACTTGAACGGGATTGGAAACACCACGTAACTTAGCGATCATTATCAAGTTTTCTTTCCCCGTCAACATGCCGTCTAAAGCTGCAAACTGTCCTGTCAAACTGATACTTTGACGAACATGATCTGGTTGGCGCTTGATATCAAATCCGCAAATCCTTACTTCACCGCTATCTTGCTTCATTAGCGTCGAGAGGATGTTGACCGCCGTCGTCTTTCCCGCTCCATTTGAGCCTAGCAGCGCGAAAATTTCACCACGCTGCACTTCAAAATCCACTCCCTTTAAGACTTCTTTATCTTTAAAAGATTTTTTTAATCCTTTTACAGAAACAGCTGCATTACTCATACTTTTTCCCCCTTTATCAAAATAGATTACCTATACCCTCTATTTAGTATCACTAATAATCTGTAATACTTAGTAGTGATTTAAAAATATAACTGAATAGCGATGGTAGCAATTCACATTTGTAACCAGCTAATCAGTTGGTATTCCTAATTGTATTTATTTTTTTCTCAACTTCTTCATAATACTTTCATTCAAATCTTCACGATACTTGGAGACATACGTTTTAGCGTTTGCCACTAGTTCGTCAGCAAAAGATGCCACATCTTCCCCAGTAATATCTAGCACTTGTCTACCTTCCGCTGCACCAGCTTCAAACAAATCGATTAATTCGTACTGAATGTGCAGCATATCCATTCCGTTGCCGGTCGAAAAATTCCACATGTAGTTTTGAATTTTCTTAAACACAAACTGATAGTCCTCTGGCAGTGCTGCAACACGTGCCATCATCATTCTGTACTCTTTTTTATCACCAATTAATTTTTTGAATATTTCCAACATCTTATTTTCCTCCTTTTTTATAAAGCAGAACAAAAAACTCTCCAAATATGAGCCGAAACATTTTATATTATGAGGCTAATTTGACTTCAAGACATTAATTTTTGACGATACAAAATCCCATTTTCTCCAAAATAATTCAAGCTCCTGACGGCCAGCTTCATTTAATGAATAAAACTTACGAGGCGGCCCCATATCTGATGGTTTCTTTTCAATATTCACAAGCTTTTTCTTCTCTAATCGTACGAGGATGGTATAGACCGTTCCTTCCACGACTTCGGTAAACCCAAGATCATTCAGGTGGCGAGTAATCTCATAACCATACGTTTCACGGCGACTAATGATTTCCAGCACACACCCTTCCAATGAACCTTTCAACATTTCAGTTAAATTTTCCATGTTCTGATCCTCCTTTACCCCCTATTCTGTCTGACTTATATTCAGTATTACAGAGTACTAAGGCGAATTTTTACTGAATAGCTTTTGAGTAAAACTACACTATTCAGTATTACTTATTACAACTACATTGTATGACTAAGTAGCGATACATGTCAACTGATTTTCAAATTTCTTCTAAAATCCGCTATTACCTATTACTTAGTGAAAATTTTTTTAAGAAACAACACTACTCAGTATCACCTATTACAACTACATTGTATGACTGAGTAGCTGTAAATGTCAACTCGATTTTTATATTTTTCTAAAATCAACTATTACCCACCCCGCTAAGAAAAGAAAATACCCCAAAACAATAATTCTACATTTTTGTTTTGGGGCGCTATAAGCTAGCTCTTCTTCTAAATAAAACAATTCATCCTCTTGTTACGATAACATCATTTCCATATCTTCTGCTGCAGTTGTAATTAATTTTAAACCGAATGTTTCTTGTAATACATCGAGCACGCCAGCTGAAATAAATTCAGGCGCCTTTGGACCTATGCGAATATCTTGAATTCCAAGACTAAATAGCCCAAGCAAAATAGCAACCGCTTTTTGTTCAAACCAAGATAAGACAATGCTTACTGGCAATTCATTCACTTCGCATTGGAAAGCATCAGCTAAAGTAGCCGCTATTTTCACTGTAGAAATGGAATTATTACATTGTCCTAAGTCGATGTAGCGCGGAATCTCGGTACCAGGTACAACGCCGTAATCCACATCATTAAAACGGAATTTACCGCAAGAAGTCGTTAAAATCACTGTCTCCGGCGGAAGTGACGTCGCTAATTCACGATAATATTCTCCGCCTTTTCCCGGTGCATCACAACCGGCGATAACAAAGAAGCGCTTAATCTTCCCTTCTTTTACTGCCTCAATAATTTCCGGAGCTAATGATAATACTGTATTATGATGAAACCCTGTTACTAACTGTTCATCCGAATCCATATGTACTTCTGGAAGTTCAAGTGCTTTTTGAATCAATGGTGTAAAATCATCATTTTCAATTTTTTGTACGCCCTCTAGTCCTGCAATATCATATGAAAAGAATCGATCAGAGTACGATCCTTTAATTGGCATAACACAGTTCGTTGTCGCTAATATGGCACCTGTAAATTTTTCAAAAAGGCGTCTTTGATCATACCATGCCTTACCGATGTTTCCTTTTAAATGTTTATATTTTTTCAGCTGCGGATACCCGTGTGCTGGTAACATTTCCGAATGCGTATAAATATTAATTTCTTTTCCTTCTGTTTGTTTTAATAATTCTTCTAACGCAAATAAATTATGGCCTGTAACTACAATAGCTTTACCTTCTACACGGTTTTGTGTAATTTGAACAGGCTCTGGAACACCAAAATGATTCGTATGTGCCTCATCTAGCAACTCCATTACTCGTAAAGCCGATTTCCCAACTTTCATAGCCATATCAATATGTTCTTGTTCATTAAAATTAGAATTTGTTAATGTCATATACAGCGCTTCTTGCGTTGTAGCATCTACAAAAGCATCCGTATACCCTAGCTGAGCAGCATGCGTACGATAAGCCGCAATTCCTTTTAGCCCAAACACAATCGTATCTTGTAAACTCGCAATCGTTTCATTCTTGCCACAAACACCCATTACTTTACATCCGCCTGTTGGCGTTTGTTCACATTGATAACAAAACATATCATCCCACCCTCTCCCAATCATTAATTACACCCTAAGCATAATATCCATTGAAAAAAAGTGATGTGATATCAATCACAATAATATATAAAGATTTGTGACAGTTCATATTGTTGACATAATATTTTTACTGTCTTCTGATTTTGATACTTGCGCATAATATATCAGCGCGCTTTTATGAAATACAAATATCATATCGATCTAATATTTCACAAAATTTTCCTTCCTGATGGTACAATTAAAGTTATGGAGGGATAATATGGTATATATGATGTCTTATTACGGCATACTGTTTCTTATACTCGGTATTGCAGTATTTCTGTTTATTATGGCTGGGTCACGAAAAATTAGAAATAAAAATCTTTCATTCGTAATGATCGGTTTAGGGATAAATATACTTACAAGTCCAGTGGCACTTTTTATAGGGGGGATGGCAACAGATTCTCCATATAGTACTGTCTTTGATTTTTGGAAAGGATTTCTCTTTATTCAAGGAATACCTCTTTTCTTACTACTTATAGCTTTCATTTGGTGGTCTATTCGCCCGCCTAAAGTAAATATTCAAACTAGTATTGAAAAAGGCCTTGACCAAAATATGAAAAGCACTAAGAAAAAAACGACACGAGGACGTACAATTACTGCCCTACGTATTTTAATTCCAATTATTTTAGTAGTAGGCTGTTTTTCTTACATTTTGTATTTATACGACGTTACACTAAAAAAAAGTCATTCTCCAAATAATATAAATACGATTAAAGTAGTAAAAATAGATTCAGACTCTTCTCTTGGTTCCTCTCCCGTCAGAATTAAATACGGCTTATGGGAACATTTTGACACAAATATTGCAAATGATGGGGAACGTCTCGATTCTTCAAACGTTACAATAGATTGGAAAAACGATTATGAAGCAACAATAACTCTACGAAGCAAAGAATCCGTACCTGAAGTTGTGGAATTTAACATATCAAATAAATCCAATGGTTCTGTTTTTAAGAAGGTACAAAAAGTGGTCAGTTCCTTTACCTTTCAAAAAAGTGAATCTCCAAGTCTAATAAATATTATCGAATTAAGAGAAACAATAAAATCAAAAGGACCAAGTCCCAGTTCAACTGTAAGAATCTATTATGGGGAAAGAGGTAGCATTTTAAAAAAATATAAAGAGGTTACTCTTAAGGAAATGTATACGACAGAGAACTTCAAGATCACTTGGAGAAACGATGAACAAGTACAGGTAGAAGTATTAGAGGAAAATGTAGTAACAACTAGCATCATGATTGATTTATCAAAATGAATCTATTTTTCACATATAATAACTGCGTTCTATCCGGCACACGAGAGATACATAGCATTTACAAATAAAGTGAAACTTTAATCAGTGGGGGGCATCCCCCACTGATTATTAGTTGAACCAATCGGACTTTTATGGGCAGTTGATCGATCCCCCACCTAACTTCTTTGCTTTCGCTGAATTTTGAGGTGGGGGTCTTACTGCCCATTAAAGCGGGATAAATAGATTTATAGACTGATGAGTCACCCCTTTCTTTACAATACATTTACATTATCTTAACATTGTTTACATTATTTATATGATATATTTATATAGAATCTACTTAAGAAATTTCATGTACATTGTAATCTTTATAATCTCTTATCTAATTAATAAGAGATTATGTTTATATTTTTATACCAGGGGTGAATGAGGATGACTGAAACTTTAAAAACACTTATAATGCTTGATGCTACTTACGTTGTTATCGCAATTATGACGGTACTGGTATTTGTATACTTGGAATTAAAATCTCAGTAATATATGCTGACGTAATCGACAGATTCAGCATTTAAATATAGTTAGAAGAAAGAGAGGAGAAAATTATTTCTCCTCTCTTTTGTATTTCTACAATTTCTTATTTTAATAAATCTAATGTATGTAAAAGTAATCCCCTGTCCCCTACTTCTCCATGACCAGGTACTACCAAATTTATATTTTCATATCGCTTCAGCACATTCTCAATCGATGTAGACCACTCATTTACATAAGCATCAGTAACATTTCCTAAATCTTTCGTGGACGCAGACTTCACTAAACAGCCTCCAACTAACATGTTGTATTGTGGTAACCATACGACGATATTATCTTCTGTATGTCCTTTCCCTGGGTAAAACGTTTCTACTTTCATATTTCCAAACTTCAATTTCATAATTGTTTGTAAGTCTCCAAGTGGTTCTTCATATCCATTTTTCTTTGCTAGTTCCGCAGTTAACGTTGTACTATGCGTTTTAATGCCTCTTTCTTTCAACGTTTTTATTCCGCCAATCCGATCAGCGTGTGCATGTGTAATAATAACATCCGTTACACTCTTCTTAAATTTCTTTTCTGCCATCTCTATTAATTCCTTCGTTAACTTATCATCCCAAGAAGAATCGACAAGTACTAATCCTTTAGAAGTATTAAGGATTAAACCGTTCGAAGGAACTGCTTCTCCGTTAAAATAACCTAACTCCGTATGAACCCAAACATTTTTGTTTAACTGAGAAATTGAAATAGTTCCTGTCTCATTTTTTATTACTTTATGCTCTATCGTTCGTTCTGCTTGTACAGAAGAAATTGTACTAACAAATGGAGTTATTCCTAGTAAACTAACACATACCCCTAATTTTAATAATGTATTTTTCATTTTCTCCACCCTTTCTTTCAAACGAAATATTTATTACCTATATTAGACAATTCATCTCAAATGTTTGTTCCATCTTTACTTGCATATTTTTTATGTATTTAACAAAAAAAGTGTACAAAATGTTGTACACTTTAAAACTTAATCTTTCATTCCATAATTCTCAAACTCTTCCTCATTCCCATAAAATACATTTAAATCAATATACTTTTCTTTTCCATATTCATACTAGCAATCATTTCATTTGCACTAGCTTATTTCATCGGAGTAAAACAATACACTTGGCTCTTATCAGGATTCAATGAACGCCGCGTGCCAGATAAAGTGAAGTTATCCAAAATAGTTGGTCTTTATAATTTAACTGCTGGTGTTATTGCCACAATTGGTAGCGTCTTCCTTACTCCTAATGTGAAAATCGTATTTCCTATCATTATAATTGGACACTTTATAATCGCTGCTTATGTAAATACACGCATGGTGCAGTAAAAAAAGATCACCCAAATGGATGATCTTTTCTTATAATTTATCAACATATTGCTTTGCTTCTAGTAAAGAAAAGCCAAAAGCTTCTCTTACTCTCTTAACTGCTGTAACCGTTTTTCCTTCTTCCATAAGCTGACGCAGCTCTTTATTAATCTCAGGTTCTCTATCTACAATTCCCATTTCTTTCGTAATTAGCTGTAATCTATCTTCCATCCTCTTTAAACGTGCATCCGTCTTCTTTTCAATTTTATTTAACTTTTCAACGATATAAATAAACCCAAAGATCGCTATCGGTATGATCATCCAAAATTCCATGACTATTCCTCCTCACTAGCTTTCATTTGTTTTATTTCACTAACTTATGTAAATTTTACCACGAAACACACTTAATGTATAATAGTAATATACAACAATATTGATAAACCTTTTATTTCAGGGGAGACACTTAATGAAAAGATTTTTAAAGACGCTACTACAATTTGTAGTTCTTTCAATTGCACTACATGTATTATTTGATATCGTTGGCTGGCTTGTTTTCAATGCGCCAATTAAAAACAAAGTAAGCATTATTTCCTTTATTACAGCCTCATGGCTTATGTACATGTACCGCGATAAATTTTTTAAAGCATTCACTTCGAATTAACTAAAAAACTTCATCTTTGATCGATGAAGTTTTTCTTTTTCTCTCATTCTCTCTATTTACTACTGTATAATAGAACTAACATTCTGTCTTTTTTGAAGAAAGGAGTCACTATGAAATTAAAAAGTAACAATATATACGAAAAAATGAACCAATATTCCGTTGTAGGTTTAAGTCTTGCTGTTATACGCGACGGCAAACTAGATGAAACAGCTGCTTTCGGAACGCTTGAATCCGGAACTAATAGAACTGTCACTATAGATTCCATATTCAATTCTTGTTCTATTAGTAAATTTATCACCACAATTCTCGTACTAACATTATCCGATCTCAAAATCGTACATTTAGACGAAGACGTTAATGATAGACTCACATCTTGGAACATCCCTACTAATCTATTTACTTCACAGAAAAAAAGTCACATTGCGAAACTTGTTAAGTCACCAATCTGGAATCATTGATCCTCCTAATAGCTTTGAACATTATCTACTTGCACAAGGGCAACCAAACATGTCTGAACTCCTTGCCGGTAAAACACTATATTGCCCAGTACCGATAGAAGTAACTTATAAACCAGAAAGCGAATTTCACTACTCGGATGCAAACTTTTGTATAATCGAAATACTACTTGAAGATATAACTGGAAAGCCATTCAACCTTTTACTAGAAGAATATATATTTCAACCACTGCAAATGAAGAATAGTACAATCTTCTCTCCTGAAGACATAGATAAAACCGATGCTTTTGCTTGCGGACATAATAAAGATGGTACCGTTACAAATGAGAAGTATCCATTTTATCCATTCGCAGCTGCTTCAGGTATTTGGACAACACCAACTGACTTATCAGCTTTAGTTATTGAAATCATTCATTCCTTACAAGGAAAAGGCAAACTAAAACTTTCTCAAAAAACAGTACAAGATATGATTTCTCCTCAAGGGTGCTCAAAATGGACTGGCTTAGGTGTTTTTCTAGATGATTTGAATGAAGACTTACAAATTTATTCACTCGGATGGGGCGTTGGATTTCAATGTATGATGATATGCTATCCATACCGAGGTAATGGTGCTATTATAATGACGAACGCTGACTTAGGTGTTCATCAAATGGAAGGGATTATTGGTGACGTTTTAAAAACGTTATCGTTATAATGAAAAAGAAAGAAGCTGTTCCTTTCAGCTTCTTTCTTATATAACATTTTTCGCAACAATTTTTATATGTTCTGGTGCGATAATCTCCGTTATACTTTCTTGGAAATCTTCATGTAACATTTCTTCAATATGTTCTAGCTGCACTTCAACATGTGTGCATTCTAAAGTATGTATATTTAATAGTGCATAATGATTTTTTTTCTTAATTACTAAATATTGATTTTCCTCTGTTACAAGTACCGATCCTAATCGTACTCCTAGTAGGCGTTGATCATCAAACTTCACAATCGCTTCCCCTTTCTACTTTAAAAATATAAAGACTATAAAAAACCCAATTTAAGGAAATAATTCCTATATAGACTATATCACACTTTAGTAAAATATAAATATCATATTTCCTTTTACTAAAAACCCTTATTCTTTTATATATTTCGATACAAAAAACTTTCTCAACATAAAATTAGAATTTTCAGTTTTTGTTCTTTTGAAAATCTATTATAATAAAGTTAATAAATGTTTGACCTCTCCTAATTCATGTACATATGGATGATCAGTAGTCGCTGCTACTGATCTATTTTTTTGATTTCAGAAAGCAAATATGCTGCATCCTTTCCTACACCACAAATAAGTGCAGAGCCTCTTTGAGACTGCCACGGTAAACCGATATAATACAATCCTCCTACTGGACTTATCCCCTTTACATGATTGGGAAGTCCATTCTCATTCACTGCCTTTTCAATTTCAATCCAGTTATAATTCTGAATAAAACCTGTTGACCATATAATACTTTCTGCACTATATGTTTCACCGTTCTGAAACATAATATTATTTTCTGATGCACTAACCACTTTTTCCTGTAGTTGTATTGCTCCATTACGAATGAGTTCCTTACCTTCAAATCCAAAAATGGGATCCTTTCTTTTCTGAAACCATTTCCCCCTCTTTGTATTTACTTCAGCGTACAATAAACCCAATTTGTCTAACCAATTGAAAATACTTTTTCTAAAAAGATGTAACGGTAAAAACGTTAAAGGATGACTAATAGACATTGTAACTTCATGAGTCTTTGCAAATTCTACTGCTATTTGCATTCCTGAATTTCCACCACCTACTACTAGTACTTTCCCCTGTGGAATTTGTGATGGTGATTTATATTGTGATGAATGTATTTGAAAAACATGTGATGATAGATTTGCTGAAACTGAGGGAATAAATGGTTGCTGAAAACCACCTGTTGCGATAATAACTTTTTTCGTTTGTAGAATCTCTGTAGAAGTATGTAATTCAAATATTCCTTTCTCTTTTCTTATTTTTAAAACTTCAGTTTGCAATTGTACCGGTAATTGAAAATGTCTTACATATTCTTCTAAATAAGTTGCAATTTCATCTTTATATGGAAATTCATTTTTTTCACCTATTAACGCCATACCTGGCAAGCTACTGTAAGACCTTGGGGTAAAAAGCTGCAAAGAATCATATCTATTTCTCCATGAATCACCAACTCGGTTTCCTGCCTCAAGTAATAAAAAATTATACCCTTCTTGCTTCAAGTAATATCCCATTGTTAATCCAGCTTGACCCGCTCCAATAATAATTAGGTCTTTCATTATAATACCTCCTTTCCTTAAACACATGAATACTTGTTCATATATTCATATGTTTCCATAATGATAACATTTTATTTTTATATAATTCAATATATACTCAAAATAAAAAAGAGCAGTTTACCATAAAGTAAACACCTCTTCGTTGTAACCCCCTATTTTGATAAAATATCCCTAAACCCTCTCCTCATAAAATATAATTCTATTTGAAAACGGATCAATCACAGTTAATTCAATTGTACCCCAAGGTGTTTTTTCTATATTCGGCTTCGAATAAGCATATTCTTTACTTAATAATACAGAATGATAATCCTTTACATCATCTATTTTGATCCGAATCGCACCACCTGGTGAGGCATCACCATGATGTTCTGATAAATGCATCACAGCATCATGTAACGAAATTTGCATATATAATGGCATATGTTCCTCATAACGATGTTCCCAATCCATTTTAAATCCTAAAAAACCTAAGTAAAATAGCTTTGCTTTTTCAATATCAAAAATTCTAAATATAGGTGTTATCATTTATACTCTCCTCCTATTTATAAACATCTGCTGCCAATTCTCTCAAAACATCCACATTCACTACTTCAAAGCAACCATTGTTTTTCTTTATAATCTCTTTATCACAAAAGATATTCAACGTTCGTAATAAGTGTCGATAACTCGTTCCTAACAATTCCGCTGTTTCCGTTAAATTCCCACTAAATACAATTCTATTTCCATGCTGTACTGCCCGTTCTCCTGCCGCTAATATGTAGCTCGCAAGTCTATTTTCAAGTGGATATAGTAAATTAATTGTACTATTCTTTGAGAGTCGGTTTAATTTATGTGCCAATGATCCGCAAATACATCTTAAAAATTTCGCATCATGAAATAGCTGGTTTCTCACTTTTCCTAAAGGCAGACCAACACAATATGAATCTGCCATCACTTGTACATTTGAAGTAATCCTTTGAGAATGAATTAACTCCACATCTCCTAACAACTGCAAGCTATCATAAAAGCATAATAATACAGATTTTCCGTTACTTAATGTATTAAACGCTTTCGCTTTTCCTTCTACAAAAAAATATAAATAATCTATCTCTTCATTTTCTCTACAAATAAATTCATTCTTTTTAAAAAATATAAGTTCCATATACGGCTGCATATCATTACTAAAAAATGAATCAATATTATTTTGTTTCATATACTCTGCTAATTTAATAGAATTACATATTTTCTTCATAGTCCCCCACCTTTACAACTCATCCCATTGTAATCAAAATTTTCTTCTTCCACTATGACATATGTCATAGTAATACACAATTTCAGCATGATACAGTCATTACAAATATGAAATACAAAGGGGATATTACATTGTATAACTTTCTTTCTGTCTTTATTGGTGTGCTCATCGCCGTTATGCTTCCATTGAATGGGATTTTATCTGAGTTAATTGGCAAGTATACAGCAAGCGTTGTCATTCACCTTGTCGGTTTAATTGCAGTTATTTTCGTTTTAATCATAAACAAATATAAAATTCGTTTCGATAAAGGGATTCCACTTTTTTTATATAGCGCTGGAGCAATTGGAGTATTCACTGTTCTTTTTAATAATATAAGTTTCTCCGTCCTTGGTGCCTCTATTACGATCGCATTAAGTTTACTCGGCCAATCCATCGCTTCCATCGTTATTGATCATTTCGGCTTATTAGGAATGAAGGTTGCTAAATTTGAAAAGAAAAAACTAATTGGATTATGTTTCATCTCTTCTGGAATTATAATTATGACAATTTATTAATGGAGGCAAGAAAATGTTATATGTTACGATCGCTATTTTAGCTGGTGTTTCTATCGTCGTTGCTAGAATTATTAACGCAAATTTAGCAAAAGAAATTGGGAATTGGGAAGGCACTTTTTTTAATTATATTACTGGATTATTTTTCTCTATATTATTTTTAATGTTCAGTTCAGATTCATTGTACATTCCAATGCATACGTTACAGTCCATTCCTATCGCTGTATATTTAGGCGGATTAGTAGGCGTTATTGTTATTTCATTATCCAACTATATTACTCCTAAAATATCAGCATTTTATTTAACGTTACTTATCTTTATCGGACAATTATTTGCAGGAACTATTATTGACTTCTTCCTGACAAATGAACTCTCTATAGGTAAAGTTATCGGTGGTATTTTCGTATTAATTGGGCTTACTTACAATTTACTCGTTGATCGCCCAATAAAAACAGTGAAACATAACCACGTTCAACTATAATACTTTATGCTTACCTATCATATATTAATAGAAAAGTTCTTCACATGAAGTAATAGAGAGGAGAATATTCTATTAAAAAAATTATTTTACTGCTTTGTAGCACATTGACTATTTGTGGAATCATATGGTTTGTAAACTTTGGAAAATCTATTCAAGATTTGTATACAGCAAATAAGCCAAAGAAAAAAGCTACTATTATTTCAACGCAAAGGGATCCAAATGAGCCTCCTGTCTTCTTAGGAAAACAGAAAATAAAAGATATACATGTCGAGTCCATTAAAACAAAAAAAGATATCTTTCTCACAAAAACAGATGAATTAAAAACGTTTATTAACAGTATGGATACCGCAAAAAAAGGAAAATTAACATTAGATGAAGAAGGTTCAGATTTAATAGATTGTGATATGTGGATTACATTTGAGGATGGGACTTATAAAAAATATTTCATATGGGTAGTTGATCATCACAGTAGCGAAGTGATGATTGCTCAGCAAGATACTCCTGATGATGTAAACCTTACTTATTACCAATTAAGTGAAGACAATTCGAAAAAAGTATATAGCTTATTTAAAAAGATTATGTAATAGAGAAAAGAGCTGTGCTAGAATTTTTTTAGCACAGCTCCTTCTATTTTTATTTATATATTTCCTATTTCATGTGCTATCATAGCATTACTTATTATTTATTAATTTACGAATAACATTTGACGATACTACGACTGAAAGATAACATATTACGATACCTATAAAACTAACAGTAAAACCATCTGTATGAACAATAATAAACTTTAACATACTAACATTCATTACGTATGCGATTAAAAGATATATCATGAAAACTGACATCACTATTATGTAGTCCATATTTGTTAATTTTTGTGTCATTAGCTATTCACCTCGCAGTTTCTTCTTTACTAAATTATACTACACACACCGTAATTTTTAAACTATTACAAAAATTACTACTCCTACGAAAAACATTAAATTAAATCTACTTTTTTACATAACAACCTTTCTCCATCTATAATAAAAGAGAAAGAACTCTTACTTTAATGGAGGGAATACAAATGAAAGCAATTGGTTTACATGAATATTTACCTATTGAAGAAGAAAACAGTTTAATTGATATGGAAATTGAAAGGCCTGTTGCTACAGGAAGAGATATACTCGTTAAAATTAACGCTATTTCCGTTAATCCAGTTGATACAAAAGTTCGATCTCCAAAAGAGAAAAAAGAAGATGTAGCGAAAATACTTGGCTGGGATGCGAGTGGTATTGTTGTACAAACCGGCGAAAATTGTACATTATTTAAAGAAGGCGACGAAGTGTTTTACGCTGGAAGCATTACGAGACAAGGTACATATAGTGAATACCACCTAGTTGATGAAAGAATCGTTGGTAAAAAGCCAAAGACGTTAAGTGATGCTGAATCTGCAGCACTTCCTTTAACAGCTATTACGGCTTGGGAAGGTTTATTCGAACGTTTAGGCATTGATTATAATAAGAAAGATACAAATACATTTAAAAACATTTTAATTATAGGCGGAGCTGGTGGTGTCGGTTCAATTGCCATTCAACTTGCGAAATGGGCTGGATTGAATGTAATCGCAACTGCATCCCGCACTGAAACGATACACTGGGTTGAAAAATTCGGTGCCGATTATATCATTAACCATCACCAACCTTTACAAGAACAAATAGTAGAGTTTGGGCTAAAAGATGTAGATTATATTTTCTGCTTAAATAATACAGATCAGCATTGGCGAGCAATATGTGACCTCATTAAACCACAAGGGAAAATTTGCTCTATCGTAGAAAATGAACACCCTCTTGAAATGGGGATTTTAAAAAGTAAAAGTGCTACACTCGTTTGGGAGTTTATGTTCACAAAAGCGATGTATGAAACTGGCGATATGATTACGCAGCACGAACTATTAAATAAAGTAAGTGAACTATTAGATGAAGGTATTTTAAAGACTACATTAAATGAAACATTCACACCAATTAACGCTCAAAATGTAAAAAAAGCACATGCCCTGCTTGAAAGCGGAAGTACAATTGGGAAAATCGTTTTAGAAAAGTTTTAATAACAAAAAGTCCGATTTCTCATTTAGAAATCGGACTTTTTACTATCTTTATTTACTTGAAATCTCTTGATCATTTGGAACATCTAATGGAGGTCGTTTCCCTATTCCGAAAGCATAGAAACTAATTGTAACGATAGCTAAGAAAATAATACCTACAACTAATGAAATACGCGTATCATCGTTAAACCACATTCCGATTAATACCATAATTAAAAAGGCAATTGTTAAATAGTTTGTCACAGGAGCAAACGGCATTTTGAACGGATGATCTTTCATCTCTGCTCCCTTTTCTTTTCTAAAATTAATTTGACTAATTAAAATGACAAACCATGGTACCATACCAGGAAGTACACTCGCACTATATACATATACGAATAAGTTTTTCGGTGCGATATAACTTAAAACAACACCGACCGCTAAACCGATAATTACGCCAACTGTACCAAATAAAGGCACACCATTTCCAGAAAGTTTCGTGAAATATTTCGGTGCTTGTCCATTTACACCTAATGTATATAGCATACGACCAGCACTATAAATACCACTATTACAACCAGACATTGCTGCTGTAATAACAACAAAGTTAATTAATCCCGCAGCAGCCGTAATACCAACTTTCGCAAAAGTTGCTACGAACGGACTTCCAATTGTACTTAATTGATCCCACGGATACACAGTTACAATAACGAAAATAGCACCAATATAGAAAATTAAAATACGCCAAATTGTACTTTGAATCGCTCTTGTAAGTGTCTTCTTTGGATCCTTCGCTTCACCAGCAGTAATACCAATTAATTCCACACCTTGGTATGCACCAACTACAAGTGATAATGCAAAGAAGAATCCAGAAAAACCACCTGTAAAGAAACCGCCATTTGACCAAAGATTCGATATGCCAATCGCTTCTCCACCGTTACCAATTCCAAAGAAAATAAGTCCAAATCCCGCAATAATCATTAATAGAATCGTAACGATTTTAATCATCGCAAACCAAAATTCAAATTCACCAAATGACTTAACAGAAATTAAGTTAGCTGCGCCAAGAATAACCATTGCGATTACACCTGGTATCCAAGCTGGTAAATCAGGGAACCAATATTGCATATACGCTCCAACTGCGATAATCTCTGACATCCCAACGATAACCCACTGGAACCAGTTGCTCCACGCTGTCATATAACCAGCTAGCGGATGAATATACTTATGACCAAATGTCGCAAATGAACCTGTACTTGGCTCCATATACAACATTTCTCCCATGGCACGCATGATGAAGAAGATAAAAATACCTGCAATTGCATACGCAAGCATAACTGACGGACCTGTCCATTTAATTGTGCTGGCTGACCCCATAAACAAACCAACACCAATCGTTCCGCCTAAAGCAATCATTTGAATATGACGTGCTTCTAAACCTCTTTTCAATTCTTTGTTTGCCACTTCACTTCCCCCTCTTAGATGATTCATAGCCGCATTTTAAAACAAGATGCTTTCCCCTAATTCCTTTCGGCCCTGAAAATGATGAAGCAAACGTCATTTTACACTAGCTTTAAAGCTATCCTAAAATCGTTTTGTTGCTTCTTATAAAATTCTCAAAACCTTTCATCTTCCATTATTCTATAAATCTTAAAATTACTTACCTTATATTAATTCATTAATCTGAAAAATTCAATTATTTTTTCAATAAATTATTATACATAAGTATGATTAATTTTTAACTAAATTAACAATAAAATACATCTATTCAATATGATTCCGGTATGAATGTTATGACAATATAAATAATTGACGAGAGCATTTCTTCCTCGGTTTCAGACCGCATGTACTTCAATCTTTATAGTTGATAACGTAAATTCCTACTCGTCCCATTCATATACCAATCAGAAATTTAATATATTAATACACTACTAACTGCTTCATTCCAGCCCAATTTTGAGGCAGGAATCTTGCTACCTCAAAATTGCGGAATAAAATATAAAAGAGTCTCATAAAAAAATGAGACTCTTTTACCATTTCATATTTAAATCGTTTTTGAAGTTTGTTTACCTAAAACAAACACTTTAGTAAACACCATCATGACAACTACTATAACTAGAAAATAAAGTGGCATCACCAGTAACGAGCCCGTATGAAATTGACTCATTCCCCAAATTGTTATTGTTACAATTACATAGTACCCTAGGCTAAACAATGCACCCGCTGTACCAATGACATCTTGAAAATCTATTAATGCTAAACTTAAACAGTTAGGTAATGCTACTCCAATTCCTAATAGCAATATGAACATCGCTATTAAAAACACAATCATATATATTACATTCGGACTCGATCCAACAAACGTAATAACAGATAAAAGAATAGCTCCTCCTGTCATTACAAGACAACCGATATATATAATTTTCTCTGGTTTATAAGTTGCAAGCAATCGTTTTGAAACTTTCGCTCCAATAATAGAAGCAGAAGCAACAACAATTCCTAAAAATCCATACATACTAGGCGATAATCGAAAGTATTCAATAAAGATAAACGGTGCTTCTGCATAATAGCTAAATAAAACACCATTTGCTCCTCCAATTAATAGCCCATATGTTACTACTTTCGAATTTGTAATTAATCTTTTCAATACTGAAAAGACATTTATTTTATTTGTTACTGAGTTCGTTTTTGTTTCTGGAAGAGAAACAAACGTATACAGAAAAATTCCGACACTCATAACTACTAAACTTAAAAATACTATTTTAAAACCAAACATTTGATCAAGAAATCCACCAATTAATGGCCCTATCGCTGGTGTAAAAGCAATGACTGCCGAGATTTGAGCAAACATAACATGCCTCTTATGCCCTTCTACACTTTCACGAAGAATCGTTTGCGTCACAACTGATCCTGCACTTGCTCCAAATGCTTGAATAAAACGACTTACTAATAAAACTTCAATGGAATTTGCAATAAAGCATAAGAAACTCCCAATGCCATATACAACAATTCCAAATAACATTGCCGGACGACGGCCAATTATATCCGATAGCCATCCAATAAAAAATACACCTAAAGCAAATCCAGCAAAATACACACTAAGTGTTAACTGTACCTCATTATTACTTACGTGCAGCGCCTTTGAAATGTCTGGTAAAGACGGTGTATAAATCGTTTCACTAATTTGCGGAAATGCGACAAGAATAATCATTAATAAAAGTGATGGTACTGAGACTTTTTTCATTTTTCATACCCTCCTATAACTTTGAAAATCTCAGAAATAAAAAGACTTTCCTTAGCTACGGAACAGGAGGGGCCATTATAGAAATTCGCTCATAAAACAACAAAGAAAACACCTCAATTACGTATGTTAATACTTATAGGAGGGTAATATTAACATTGATTTTTTAAATATACTTTTTCAATTATATTACATATTATGTTTCTTTTTCTAGTCCTCGGCCTTGGCCTTGGCAAATTTATTAAAGAGATACCTTGAAGCAACCACCTTTTTATGGAATAATTAGAAATAGTTTGGAATTATACACCTAATTATTTAACAATAAACTAGCACATTTTAAAGTCGCAAAGCTTACAAATAGGAGGCCTTTCGTAATGATTGAAATTTTAAGGACGGTAATAAACTTCTTAATCTCTCTATTCTCAGGAGAATTACCAATTGTATATTATGTATGGATTATCGCTTTATTTGTCATTCAAATGATCCAGGCTACTCTCAGCTATAAGTTCTTTAAAAAGAAAGATAATTTCAGCGCTTATATATCGGAAGGATTACTCGCTTTTATTATTTTATTGTTTGGAGGCATGTTAGTATCTAAGTTACTTGCTTACATCATAGACGATCCTACTATTAGTATGACAAATGTAACACATTATTTTATTTCTCTTATTATATTAACTATATTTGTCGTAATAACCTGTATGAAAGACTTTATAGAGGCATCTATAAAGAATAAAAATATATTACTTTTTAGCTTTTTAGTAATTTCCTTACTAACAAGTATACTTTCTTTCAAGTTTTTATCACCTTTAATTGAAGGTTCTTTTTCTCTTTCTAAATCTTTTATCACCACTTTAATCATTCTTGTAACTATATCAATCCCTCTATTAATTTCCTTAGAGGATAAGTATGCAGATGAAAAGGAAACGGAAAATGTATAGTTTCTCATTTATATAAAAGAAAGAGGGATCTCCCCTCTTTCTTTTATATCATCCCTTTTAATATCAATCCTAAAACTGACATTATTATCGCACTAATAATAATTCGCAAAATCCAAGTTGTATTTGTACTTATTTTTTCTAATTGCTTATTGATTGTTGCTATGTCTTTCTCATTAATAGTGGTACGCGTTTCTAAATTTCGAATATCTCTCATCATTTCTTTTTGCTCCGCCTTGAGACTGTCAATTTTAGCGTAAACATCTTCCATATATTCACACCCTCTGTTCATCTTAATAGAAAAATCTATATATATTATGAGACAACCCTCTTACCGGTGAATACATTCCGTATATGTGCGCACCAAATTATTTGCACAATCTAATTATGTTTCCATTCTTCTATATTAAAATTAGCGTTAGGATAAATTAAATATAGAAAAGGAATCCCTTGTTTATGTAACAGCAAACAAGGTGCTCTCCAGCATACAAGAGCACCTAAGATAATTTCTATTGTTTTCATCACCATTTTCATGTTTACTAACTCAATATAGTCAGTATGATTTTATGAAGAGTCTACTTTGTTAGCTGCTTACTGTATACTAATAGTAATACGAAATAGTTCCATTGATAAACTCTCTAGAACAATAAATATACTGGCGGAAACGGACCTATACCCGATATTTTTTCCAGTAACATGAATGGTTATTTCTAATAAATGCGTTTGTATACCATTGTTTTCAAAAATTCCATCCTCAACCTTTACAATATCTGCTTCACAATCTACTTCTTTAAAAGTTTTCAGTAATTTTGTTTCTAATAAACTACAATCAAAGTTTTCATCTTTTATTACGGCAAATTTAACCTTCATATCGATTTCCCCATTTTTAACAAACTAAAATCATTAAATCTATATAAATATATATTATTTTATTAATTAATTCAAAATATATGTTTCTTACAGATTATTACTAAATATCAATTTTAGGGACTGTAAGGCCTTTTAAAGATTTTTTATCCAAAATAGAACTTAATCCACGATTAATCACGTGTTTCAAATACGATATCTTTATCTGTTGAACAACCTTATCTCTCCTTAAAAAACCTTGTTTTCACCCTATTTCTTAACAAGAGTTCTAACCTTAAGTTGTCTTTTCTTTATAAAAAATAGCCTGCCTATTTCTGTAGGCGGGCTATATCTTTATTACACCATATAAAAGGTATACGCTCTTCTCCACTTGAACTTTATGTAATGACACAGATTCTAAATAAATTATTATCTTTTCTATATTCTTATCATTAATTTTTTGTTCATAAATTCGTAACACATATATATGAGTTATCATGCTAAAATTAGTTTATTCAAAAGAAATTATTCTTAATGAACCGATAATTTTTAATACCCTGTTTTAAAGCCTCGCCCCCCTGCGAGGCTTTTTCCTATTTAACTTGAATAGTAGTTATCAACCGTTACTATGCTGCTACACATTCCTATCTTTAGTTATTCAGCATCAGCACACGTAAATTTCTTTCCTGCATCATTTGATTTACAAATTTTATTTATCGATTTTTCGGTTATCTTTTCACTTTCACTAGAAACTTGATCTACATCCATTCGAAATATTTGTTCTGGATTCTCTTTTGAATTCCCTTCAATATGAATTGTACGATTGAACATCTCAGCCGTGAAGCTGCTAGATGTATTTATCATTTTCACTCCATTATTTTCACCTACATAGCGTTCAACTACTTTCTCAGCTTCTTTAAGTTGCTGAGATGTAGGATACGGTATCGATTCCGCTAAAGTGACTACACCTACTAAATAAGTAATATATAAACCACCTGCAATTAAGATAACTTTCTTTACTGTTTTATGAATCATGCTCTAACTCCCTTTTCTTATTTCGCTATTAAAATATATAATTTTTCTAATTTTCATCAATTTCTTTTTAATACATAACATTCGTTTTACATTTCATAAAAAGCACCTCTCTTACTAATTTTCAATTTGATAATACCATGTCATTTATCGTTTTTCAATAAATAATTATTATATTTCATTATTTATTTACTGTTTCCTTTTAAAATAATGATAAAACCAAATAACTTTCTTATAAAATCCTTAGTCTAGTAAGAAAGTAGCTAAAGCTCTCCTATCTTTTACAAAGGATGATGCTAATGTTGTTAATGGCACAAAAAAGCACCGTCACAAGTGACGGCGCTTTTTCTATGTAAGAGCTACTAGAAGGTTCCCTTCTAGTCTACTCCCATTTATAAGTCCAAAATTGTTCCAGTTGCAGCCATTTTAATGTTGCTGCATCTTTGTTTTTGATTTTCGCATGCGTTTCTTCAAGCATTGCTTCTGTTTGCGAACGGTGCGCACCTAGTGCAGCTAATTTATGCTCGAATACTTCACTAATATTATTTACAACATCCGGCTCACCTAGTACAGCTTCGCGATTTTTCGTAATCGCAACCGCATGAATAACTGGACGTTCTTCTTTTGACATACGTGATACAGCGCGAACAACAGCGCGGCCAAATGCATCATGATCTGGATGTACGCCGTGCTCTGGATAAAATGTAATAATTCGAGATGGATTTACTTCTTGAATGATTGCTTCAATTTTATCTGCTACGAAATCAACATCTTCAAATTCTAACGTTTTATCATGGAAACCAAGCATTCTTAAGTCTTGAATCCCCATCGCTTCACATGCATCTTTCAATTCTTTTTTACGGATATTTGGAATCGTTTCACGGTTAGCGAACACGTTTTTTCCCATGTTACGTCCCATTTGTCCTAAAGTACCACACGCATACGTTACAGGTACTCCTTGATCTGTTAATAAGCGAATTGTTCCTCCCGCAGCAAATGCTTCATCATCTGGATGCGGAAATACAACAAGTACATGTCTCTCCATAAGTTTCCCTCCTTCTTACTTAAATGGCGTTAAGCTTAACTCAAGCGCTACTGCTAAGCGACCTTGGTTATCATGCCCTGCTAGTAATAAACGCTCTTTATCGTCTACTTCCCAGTGCGTAATACCTTCAGCATATACCCAGCCGTGATCCATCTTTAAACCAACTCGGTATGGGTTTGTTCCAGTTATTTTCCCGCGCTCAAAGCGAATCATTGCATTTCGAATGAATGCTCCAACTGTCATCATCTTTTCATTAAAGTGTGACGCGTACGCTCCATTCGTCGTTTCTAAATGAATATATACATCTTTATTTACAAAACGTTCAATTTCATTTTGAATAAGAGAACTATCTTTTACTATTTCCATCGGAATTCACCTCTTTAAACCATTTTACGCAAAAATAATGTAAATTGCTATCTCTATATTAGAGGACAACGCCCACTTTTCCTAATAATTTGCACTGTGTTTCTTCATTTTTTTATATCATATGTAAAATCATCATTTTTTCCTTCACTTTGTTAAATAGTTTTCTTTCTTTTTTGAATTTGCTACAATATATTTTATCCCGTATTCATACAGCGGGATACATTTCAACAATTGAATACATACTTTAAAGAAGGTGACATGATTGGAACAATCAGCACATGAAGTAGCAAATTGGCAATATTATTTTGCAATTGCCGTATTTTTAGTCACGTACGGATTTATTATTTCTGAGAAATTGAATCGTGCTGTAATTGCACTATTCGGTGCTGCTATTATGATTATTTTTGGAATTGTAGATTTACATACTGCTTTCACATCACATATTCAATGGGAAACGATCACCCTCTTAATTGGGATGATGATTCTCGTACATATTACAAGTCAATCCGGCGTATTTGAATTTGTGGCTATTAAAGCAGCTAAGGCAGCTGGCGGCAAACCAATCCGCATTTTACTATTACTATCTCTATTAACCGCTGTCGGTTCTGCATTTTTGGACAACGTAACGACCGTTTTATTAATCGTTCCTGTTACATTATCCATTACACGTATTTTAAAAGTTAATCCTATTCCTTATTTACTTTCAGAAGTACTATTTTCAAATATAGGCGGAACAGCAACATTAATCGGTGACCCACCTAATATTATGATTGGATCAGCAAATAAGCATTTAGACTTTAATGCCTTTTTACTAAACTTAGCTCCAATCGTAATTATTATTTCTATCGTTACACTTGGCATTATTTACTTCCTGTATCGCAACAAACTAAAAACAACAACTGAACAAATTAAAATATTAATGGAATTAAACGAAAAAGATTATATTAAAGATCACAGCCTCCTTTTAAAATCCATTTCGATTTTAGGACTAACTATTTTAGGCTTTATACTTCATTCGATTATTCACGTAGACGCTGCCGTTATCGCGATGACAGGCGCTACACTTCTTATGCTAATTGGAGTAAAAGACCATGATATTGAAGATGTATTTGCCCACGTTGAATGGGTAACCATCTTCTTCTTCGCCGGACTATTCGTTCTTGTTGGTGGTTTAATTGATATCGGGCTTATTACTTCACTTGCAAAAGAAGTAATCGACGTAACAAACGGGGATATCGGTTTCGCTGCGATACTTATCTTATGGGTATCCGGCATCGCATCTGCAACCATCGACAATATCCCATTTGTCGCAACGATGATCCCGCTTATTCAAGATTTAGCTACAGGACTCGGACTATCTGTCGATTCCCCGCAAATCGAAGTATTATGGTGGGCTTTATCACTTGGAGCTTGCTTAGGAGGAAACGGAACATTAATCGGAGCATCCGCAAACGTAGTCGTTGCTGGTATTGCAAAACGTGAAGGGCATGCTTTCTCTTATATGGACTTCTTAAAAATTGGTTTGCCGTTAACAATCATTGCATTACTATTATCACACGCTTATATATATTTACGTTATTTAATGTAGATGTTGTAGTGTGTGAAATTATATCGACGATTTTTAAAATATATCGATCGTTTCTTCGAATATATCAACGATTTTCTAATTATATCGACGATTCGACAGAAAATATCGAATTACCGACAAATAACGACAATAAAAAAGGTATGCAGCGCTAAACTGCATACCTTTTTTATCACCAAAATATACCAATAATTGCTAAACCACCTAAAATCATACCACCAATTTGTCCAATGATTGTTGGCGATAATTGGACACCTTTCCTCACTTCAACAACCGGTCTTTCATGCCTTAGTTGCTGCACTTCGCTTTGCAATTGATGTACACTTCCGTGCAATTCTTTAATTAACTCCTTTAACTCAGCAACCTCTTCATTTACTGGTTTTGCTTTTTCTAAATTCATCTCGCATGACTCCTTATAAATTCAATCCGTACACTGTAAATTTTCGCTAATTATCATTATATCTCCTGCATACTACATATATAATTTCGAATATACTTTCTAATCTTGCAGCTCTATCCATTCATTCCGCAATATCCCCATAATCATACGATCAAAACACTTCCCATCTCTTTGAACCGCTTCTCTCATAACTGATAATTTAATCGTTTTATGTTGAAAAAGATTCATCGCCATTTCAAACTCCTCCTTTTTTAATAACGGAAATACTTATTTTAGCCTATTTATCTCCTTGTTCCATAAACTACTTTATAAACGGGATACATACAATAAGCGCTGACATTAGCACATCTCCTCTACATTTAATCAATTTCATTTTACATTAGTTTTTGTTCTATTATTTAGAACTATAGTATACTTAACTATCATTCAGATTATTCAATCAAAACGAGAACTCATAGAAGGTGAAAACATGTTTTATATAAAACAACTTCTCTATTTTACTTATGAACAAGCATTATCTTGCTTATTCCCAGTCGTCATTTTTTTAACACTAGCTCTTTCAAAACTCATAACGATTCCAGGTTTATATCGGTATGATTTCATACTCATCGTATGTCTTCTTATGCAGTGGTTTATGTATAAGACTGAACTTGAGACGAAAGACGAATTAAAAGTAATTACTGTCTTCCATCTCATCGGTCTTTTACTTGAAATATATAAAGTACATTTCGGTTCGTGGAGTTATCCTGAAGAGGCGTATTCAAAGGTTTTTGGAGTTCCACTTTACAGCGGTTTTATGTATGCGAGTGTCGCAAGTTACATATGCCAAGCATGGAGAAGAATGCATTTACAAATGTATCATTGGCCAAAAGCTATTTTTGCAATACCTCTAGGAGCAATGATTTACTTCAATTTTTTCACCCACCATTTCATATACGATTTTAGATGGGTATTAACTTTACTTTTATTCATCGTTTTCTTTCGCACATTTGTAGAATTTTCATTACGAGGCTTTACATATAAAATGCCACTCGTTCTCTCCTTTTTCCTTATCGGGTTCTTTATTTGGATTGCAGAGAATATCGCAACATTTTTCGGAGCATGGCAATATCCAAATCAACATGAAACGTGGAATCTCGTTCACTTAAGCAAAATTAGCTCATGGTTTCTACTCGTTGTTATTAGCATTATGATTGTTACACAACTTAAACATTTGAAGCAGTTGAAAAAATAATGCTGATTATGTAAAAACAAAAAACACTTTCATTATCTGTCGTACTTACTTTTGTCTTTTTTACTTTTAAATCACTTCCTATTTTTCTTTTTAAGGACTTTTCCAATCATTTTTCTCTATCCTGCTCAACCTCTTCTTGTAAGCTTGTAATTTTCTTCTGTTACATCTGTGCCCTCATATTACAAAGAAAAAAGACAAAGCATCGAATAATCAAATACTTTGTCTACAGTCCGAGGTTGAGAAAGTATTTTCTCAACCTTTTTATTCGTTGTTTTTATTTTCACTCCATATTTTCTACATTTAAACACTTAGTTTCACAGTAATAGCCTTTGCCGCCAACATAAACCTTTTCTATTTCATTCTTGCTATTGGTTGCTAATTTAACTAATATTTCAGAAGGCGATTCCAAAGAATAACCTTGTTCAAATACATAGACTTCTTTTTGCAAGTTGTGCTGTTCATGAAGGTAGCAAGCTAATGCACCATTTGAAGTTCCAGTCGCTGCTTCTTCATTAATGTCGTATAGTGGCGCAAAATTCCTGCATATAATTCGATCGTCATTAAAAGTATATAGATGCATCCCGACAACATTATAATACTTGCTGATTTCTTTAATTTTTTCAAAACTAGGTTGCAGTGCATGTAATCGTGTTTCGCTTTTTATAGGAATTAAAATATCTTTTAAGCCCGTGGAGACAATTTGAATTGGATATTTATTATCTATAGCTTTCATGTCAAAACAGTCGATGAACTCGTTTGGAGATACAACATCATAGAATATCGGATTGTTTTGTTCCATGAATATGCTGTCATCTTTTATGGTAATAGTAAGAACACCGCTGTTTGTTTCAATTGTATAGCAATTCCTGAAAAGTTTATTTAAATGCATCAGTATCGCGAAAGAGCCAATTGTAGCATGACCACATAAATCAACTTCTTCTTTTGGTGTAAAATACTCAAATTTATAATCAGCAATTTCAGATTCTGATATAAATGCGGTTTCCGCATAACCCAGTTGTTTGGCTATTGCCATTTTTTGAGTAGTGGTCAATGCATTCTCAATAAATACCACTCCTGCTTTATTTCCGCCTTTATGATCCTTGCTAAATGCACTTGCAACATACACGGATAGTTTCATAAGACACCTTCCTCATCCAAGGAGTTATATAGATTCATCATAATTTACAACAGCATAAACAGTTACACATTATGAACTACTACTAGCGGAGGAAGTTGCTACAGATGAAGCGGCAATCGTTGCCATCATAGCAGCAATCATCATACCTGTTCGAGAATCACTCGTTTTCCATTTTAGTTCTCCCTTTAACTGTGAATATGTATGTGTATATTGTTCCAGCTTTCGTTCTAATGTAATCATAGTATTCACCCCTATTTCTAGTTCTTCTCTTTTATTATACGTATATTCCATATTTAGGAATACTATAATTAATAATCCATCATAAAAATAATAATTTTTTTATCCTTATATATTGGTTTTTCGCCCTTCTTCATCAGCATCACGATGATAACCCCTAATCCTTCAAGAAGTTATACAAAAAAAGGTAGATAATAATTTATCTACCTTTTTTGTATATATATTATTTAACAATACATCTGTCATTTTTCTCGTTATATGCAATTCAAACTAAAGAGCCTTAATAATACGTTCCATTGCTTTCATTTGACCAATATGATCTGCTTCATGATAAAGCATCATACCGTAAAGCTCACCAACTGTTTCTAGTCCTAAGAATGGCTCTGGCAGTTTATTTTCAAATGCTTCTGCTGGAATTTCGTTAATACGTTTTGCTTGTTCTTTTAATTGAGCCATTAACACGTCTAATGATGGTCCTTCTGTTTTCCATTTAGATGGTCTTGATCCATACCCAAACATACCTGGATATTCAGTTGGTAATTGCTTAAACTCTCTTCCAAACATGAAAGTCTCTGCTGCTGTTAATACATGACCAATATGCCAGCGAATTGTATTATTAAAACCATCCGGCTGTGTATCTACAGTTTTATCATCTAGCGTCTCCATAAATTTAAGCAATTCCCCACGCGTTATTTCCAATTGTTTTAAACCAACTAGTCTATTCATTTTATCGCTCTCCTTCTTGATTTGCATTTTATTACGAACTAATAATGTTCAATTCATTAAAGTTTCATCTTGTTTAATTTATCAGAAACCCTTAAGAAACACACCTAATATGCTTAATAAAAAGGTTCATCTCTCATAAATATAGAATTACTTACTACACAAATACTTTAGTAAATAAAAGAGGAGTGTCATGGCATGTTACATGTTTTAAAACAACAATATAATCATATTAGCTCTACAAGAGAAACTCTATTTTCGTTTTTGGAAGAAATCCCATTAGAAAAATTACATAGCACTGTTCCGAATTTCGGGAGCGGTAGCATTATAAAGACACATATTCATGTAGCCGATTGTTATCGATACTGGCTTGGATCATTCGCATTCAAGCAAAAACGAGCAGATTTTTCATTCGCTAGTAATTATGAAATTGAACATGCAGATGTAGAAAAAGTTCGTGCTAGATTTAAGTTAGTAGATGAGACCGTACAACGCTTTTTAGATGAATACACTGACCGATGGCTCGATAATATAGCAAATGAAGTAAAATGGCAAAAAGAACCTTGGAGTACAACGCCGCTATGGCTTTTAACTCATACGGAGACACATGAGTTTCATCATAAAGGACAAATATCGAATTAAGATTCATATTTTTTATGTAACTCATTGAAGAAAGTTTAAGTATTTATACATTCAATTACTAACTAAAGGAGAAAATTATAATGAGATTAGAGAGTGAAAGAATTTATTTAAGGCCTCTTTGTCAGCTAGATGCTCCTATTATGTTAGAAAGTACAATGGATGATGAAATAAGATATATGACTGGAACCAAGTCTACTTTTTCGTTGGAGCAAATTAAAACACATATAGATCATATAAATAATGATTCAAGTCGCTATGATTTCGCTATTTGTTTACAAAGCAATGACGAGATGATTGGAGAGTTGTCGATTTTAGATATCGATGAGGAGAACAAAAGAGCAGGATTCAGAATATCAATGCTTTCAATAGCATTAACAGGACAAGGCTATGGAACTGAAGCTATTAAAATCGTTTTAAGATTTGTTTTTAAACAACTATCATTAAATCGTTTACAGTTAGAAGTATTTAGCCATAATTTACGAGAAATTAAAGCTTATGAAAAAGTTGGTTTTGTAAAAGAAGGAATCTTACGTCAATCTTTATTTTATAACGATACATACTCAGATGAAATGATTATGGCCATACTTAAAAGCGATTATATAGAGAGACCTTTGTAAATGACTGTACTTAATCTATTAAACAACTTTAAAGAACCTTACCACAATAAAATGCAGTAAGGCTCTTTCTTTTTTATATTAAATAACAGCTCTTAACACATTTATAATCGTATTAATACCAAATAGTCTCCGCATAATTATATGCATCACTATTCGGAATGGCATGTTTCCCCTGCGCTTGCGCTTTTCTTGGATCTAAATCATATACCATTCCAGTATAAGTGCTCCTTTGCCCCGTTTTAATTGCTCCATTACCACTATTAGAATCTACTGATTTTTGGAATACACCATTTTTATATTTATTTATAACAACGTAATTATATAATCCTCCAGAAACAGAAGGTGCTGGTTGATTTAAAACAAGCTTAGACCATGTCGCTTGACATTTTTTATAGCATCCTTTATTTCAAACATAAAAGAACCGATACTTGTTGCATGCAAGCATCGGTTCTCTCTATACAAATCCACTATTTCCCTTTCATTGAAAAAATATTTCTCCACTTATTTCGTTGTCTCTCCGTAAAGAGAGCCAAAATGTTGTACGATTATATTTCCACACTCTCTTTCCCTTTTGCAACATAACTCATATCACCAACTGACTCGACTGTATATATTCCATCTTGATATACAATCTTCGTCACACTAGCATTTTCCACGCCAAGTTTTGTTTTACTACTGTCTAGCATTTCTATTAAGGTAGTAATCAAAAGCCCATGAACGACAACTAAAACGTTCCCGCCGCCATCTTTAGCTGCTTCTTCACTAATTTTATCAATCTCTGCTTTTATACGAGTAGAAAATAATTCCCAATCTTCCGCCTGTTTTGTAGGGTCTGCTGCTCTAATAAGATCAATAACTTCTTGAATAGAAAACTTCATAAGTTCTTCTGGTGATGTAACGCCCGCAGCTTTTCCAACCGCATCCCACATATTATCAAGTTTTTCACCTTCAAAAATACCAAAATTTAATTCTCGTAATTTTTTTCTTTGCTCAAGTTTCAATTTTGACTGCTCACTATATTTTAATACTAAATTAGCAGTTTCAATCGCTCGGCCGCTATCACTACTATACGCATTCATAAAATGAATATCTTTTAATCCCGTTCCTAAATTTGTGGCAACTTCCACACCTTTTTCCACTAACGGAGAGTCTGCCCAACCTTGCGCGCGATGGTTCGTATTTAATATTGTTTTACCATGTCTTGTAACATATAACGTAACGACATTGCTATCTGTTTCTCGATTCTTCATTCTTTTTTCTCTCCCTTTACATTTCTATCTCAATATTAACACCTCAATTATTCATTGAGCAAAATATATGTAAGTAGCTTCGCTTAATAAAAAAATGCTACCTTTCTGTATATCCATACAAAAAGGTAGCGTCTTTTATGATTATATTTCTTAACCGATACTCCTACTCAGCAAAAGCACTCGAATATTGTACAACTCCTTCTACACTTTCAAGAGCATTTTCTGCTAATTCTATTACCATAAACACTTCTTCAGGCACTTCAAATGGTGCTTTTATATTCCACTCACTTGCTTTTTTAAAACCAAATTGCGGATAGTACTCTGGATGTCCTAATACTACAACTGATCCGTATCCAAGTTCTTTCGCTTTTTCTAAAGCATAAGCGATAAGTTTACCGCCAATTCCTTTTTTCTGATGGCCCCTAGCAACTGAAATTGGTGCAAGTGCTAATGATTCTTCAGAAGTTCCATCCTGTTCTATCGTAATTTTCGATAACATAATGTGACCGACTATTTCCTCATCTACCGCAACAATTGATAATTCCGGAATAAATGCGTCACATTCTCTAATACGTCTTACAAGTTCATGTTCTTTTTTATCACTAAACTCTTCATGTAAAAATGCTTCTTTTACAACTTCTTCTGTTTTTCTATAATCATTTTTTTGTTCTTGTCTAATCGTTACCACTCTAGATCACCCTCTATTCTTTCTTATTTCTTTTTGAATTTTACGAAGTGCTTTTTTCGATCCACGCTCTATATCATGTTGCATTTTTCTTTCTTTATAATCGACAAATAGCGTATTTAAATCGTATCCCTCTGGATATAATTCCTTTGCTGCTACTTCTAAAGTAATACGTTTTACATTCACTTCAATGAATTCACCGTTATAATATACAACCACGTTATAGAAATTATCTATTTCCTTATAGATGATACCAAAATCATCATGATCCAATAAATTTACACGGTCGCCTATTTTATACTCGTAATGATTTTCTCTTTTTTCTTGCAGGAATTTCGGTTTTCTAATTTTACTTTCATTCACTTTTTCTAAAGTATATTCTTTATTTCCCATGTACGCTTTCGCTCTTTTCAGTACATGTTCTCTTACGTGCATTTTATTTGCAATCCAAAGTGCATTACTTTCACCTGATTTACCGATCACTAATTTATAAAGCGGTTCTAGTGTCTCGCTATTAAATTGCATCGCTGCATTCATAAAATCATCGTGCATTTCTGAGAAGCGTTTAATTTCACCGTAATGCGTACTCGCAACTGTAATACATCCGGCAAGATAAAACTCCTCTAAAATAGAAATTGCAAGTGCTGCTCCTTCGTTCGGTTCAGTCCCACTTCCTATTTCATCAAACAATAGCAACGTATTATTATTTGACATCCTCATAATCTCAGATAAATTTTTCATATGTGATGAAAACGTACTGAGTGCATTTTCGATACTTTGATTATCACCAATATCTACAAATACATTTTCGAAAATAGCAATTTCTGTTTCTTTATCTCCAGCGATATGAAGACCTGACATCGTCGCTAATGTTAGTAATCCAATTGTTTTTAGCACAATTGTCTTACCGCCCGCATTTGGCCCTGTAATAATTAAACTACGATAGTTTTGACCGATTTCAAAGTTTAACGGTACTACTTTTCCACTTAAAAGCGGATGCTTACAATTTACTAAATGAATATAGCCATGATCATTTAACTTCGGCTCTATTCCATCGATTGATTTACTAAACTTCGCTTTCGCAAACACCATATCATACTGACTAATTAATTCCATATTAATTTTTATATGATATATATTTTCTACTACCATTCCTGATAAAGTCGCTAAAATTTGATATTCTTCCATCGCTTCTTCTGCTTTCAAACTTGCAAGTTCCGCATTTAACTTTGTAACCGTATGCGGTTCTATAAATACAGTAGAACCTTTAGCCGACGCTTCAACTATACTTCCCGCAACTTGATTTTTATAAGAAGATTTAATCGGAATCGTATACCTATCATCCTTCTTACTAATAAAGAATTCTTGAATATACTTCTTATTTGCACTACTATTTAAAAACTTCGTTAAACGTTCTTTTATTTTCCCGTCTACCGAATCAATGTTATTTCGAATTCGTTTTAACTCTTTACTAGCGGCAGAATCAATACTATTTCCTTTAATTGAAAAGTTAATTTCCTCTTCAATACTTTTATATTCAGTCATTGAATTTGCATAAGAAGCTAATACTGGTGCAAAAAATTCTTTATCTAACATAAATTTTTTAATCTTTCTACATCCGCGTAAAAAGTCTGAAACACTTACTAACTCTTCTGGATCTAAAATCATTCCTTTTTCTAATTTTTGAATTGTACTAGCAATATTTGAAATACCGAAAAAAGGCACATGCCCTTCTGCATCTAATATAGCTCGCGCTTCGGTTGTTTCATTTAATCGATTCCTTACCACTTTTATACTCGTACTCGGCTCTAATTTATTTATTAATTCTTTTCCTAATCCACTTACACAATAAAATTTCACTATATCCTTTAATTCGTTATATTGTAACTTTTCAAAAGTCATCGTATTCATTTTGTTTCTCCTCACTATGATTAATTTATATCATAAATGAAGATACCTACTCATTAGATTCCAATGAGCTCTACATTATTCAATTACCATTTTTATACATTAAAAATATATATAAAAAAGCTGCGGGGATACCGCAGCTTTTACATTTACAAGGCATAAGTAATAACATATGAGGAAATAAGCCATAAAAACGGATGGCAATCCCCTTATTACACGCTTTATAAAGTATTGTAGGTATCTTCATAGGTATCGAAATAAATCCATGACAAAATTAGGGGTATGATATACATAAAAATCCCCTGTTCTTATCTGATTTATTTCATTCAATTTTTCCTATTTAGTACCTACCGCACTCACAAAAAGCACCTCTCAATAATTTATATTATAGTCATTGAAATCTAATTTACTGAAATCATCATACTATATGTTTTGTAAGAAGTAAAGGTACCATACTTAATTAATACATATCTATACACTTCAATATCACAGCATGCAGTTGAATTATATCCAACTTTCATTTCAAATTAAATAAGTGCCTCCGCTATTGTGAATGTCATTTACTCTCCCTACTACATTTAATAATTATGACAAGCAATCATAGGAGGTTACTACATGAGCGAAAAATATATTATTTTACACGGAACTGCTCTCGAACCAAATTTAATTGGCCCCACACTACCACCAATTCCACCATTTACATTTCCGATCGGACCTACTGGAATCACAGGACCTACCGGTGCGACAGGTTTTACTGGAATTGGAATTACTGGTCCTACTGGGGTTACAGGACCCACTGGAATTGGAATTACTGGTCCTACTGGGATTACAGGACCTACCGGAATTGGAATTACTGGTCCTACTGGGATTACAGGACCTACCGGAATTGGAATTACTGGTCCTACTGGGGGTACAGGACCTACCGGAATTGGAATTACTGGTCCTACTGGAGCAACCGGTTTAGGGATTCTTCCCGTATTTGGAACAATAACTACTGACGTAGGTATTGGTTTTTCAGTAGTAGTTAATACAAATATTAATTTTACCCTTCCAGGACCTGTTAGTGGAACTACTCTAAATCCAGTAGACAACTCCATTACAATTAATACTACTGGTGTATACTCAGTATCGTTTTCAATCGTATTTGTGATACAAGCTATTTCGTCAAGTATATTAAATCTTACAATAAACGATTCAATTCAATTCGCAATTGAATCACGAGTTGGTGGTGGTCCTGGGGTAAGAGCTACATCCGCCAGAACTGATCTATTATCTTTAAACCAAGGAGATGTTCTTCGAGTACGAATAAGAGAAGCCACGGGTGACATTATTTATTCCAACGCATCCCTTGTTGTCTCAAAAGTCGACTAGTTCATTTATTAAAATAACGATTTAGTAATGATAACAATATAAAAAGAAGAGGAAAACTTATATTTCAGTCTACCTCTTCTTTTCTATTAACAATTCACTGCTGAACATATATAGAAACTGATCCGCCACTTACATGGAACTGCCCCCATCCATCCTTATTAATCGTTACAGTATTTGTTTGATTACCCGTCATATCGTGCCATACTTCCCCTGCATTATTCTTTCCAACATCCATCCACTTTGATTCTCCCGGTCCATCAGAGATTAATGTCGCTAAACCAGAATTAGCATGTACACTATCACCTTCTCTCGTCCAACCAATCACATCTGGATGGTCTAAATAATCACGCTGCGTACCATATGCAAAGTTTTTTCGTGCTGTCAAAATCGGATCAATTTTATCTTTTAACGCTGGAATTTCATAACTACTATTTCCGCTTGTCCCATAGTAATCACCATAAAAAACTGAAGGATAGCCCTCTGCACGAGTTAAAATAAATGCATATGCCAACGGTTTAAACCACGGACTTACTACAGATTCCAATGACTGACCAGGCTGCGAATCATGATTCTCAACAAGAGTAACTGCGAGTGCAGGATGATTTTGCATTACTGTTCCATTTAAAATATTTCTCATATCATAATTCCCATTTCCTTTTGAAGCATAATGAAAATTGTAATGCAGTGGTGCATCAAATACAGATTGATTATAATTGACTTTCGCTAAATAATTATTTAAAGTTCGGATATCATTTTGCCAATATTCAGCCACCGTAAACATTTCTTTCCCCGTTTGCTGCCTAACATGATTTACCCAATCGCGTAAATATTCATGATCAATATGTTTAACAGCATCTAAACGAAAGCCATCTAAATTTAATTCATTCGCATACCACGTCCCCCAATTTTTCAGCTCATTCGCAACATCTGGATGATCAAAATCAAGGTCTGCATACATCAAATAATCATAATTTCCATTCTCACTAGATACTTCCCAGTCCCATGCTTTACCTATACCCCTAAATTTATAAATTCGATTTAATTTCCTTCCTTCATCCCAATCCGTTCCGTCAAAATGATACCATTTCCATTTGAAATTAGAATAAGTATCTCCACGCCCAGGAAAGTTAAACCCTGTCCATGCATTAATTTCATAATCACCTGATACGTCAATATTTCGATTGTTACGGTCTACCTCAACAGCTGTTACAATTTCAGTATAATCTGCTCCACCTTTATGATTCATAACTACATCGCCGTATACATCGATGTTTTGCTTATGTAAAGCTTCAATTGCAGATTTCAATTGTGCTTTCGTCCCATATTTCGTCCGCACTGTTCCCTTTTGATTGAATTCACCCAAATCATATAAATCATATGCTCCATATCCTACATCATTTTGCGTAGTTCCTTTATACGCAGGAGGTATCCAAACAGATGTAATTCCTTTTTGCGCTAAATTTTCAGCATCAGTGCGCAAACGATTCCAATGATTTCCATCACTTGGAGCATACCACTCAAAATACTGCATTAACGTTCCATTGTTAATCGTATCTGCATACACTTTACTCCCCCCATATATACTAGGTAAAAACAAAACAACCGACAAGCCGACTATTGTTATTTTTTTAAACATCTGTATACCATCCCCTTTTAAGAAAGCGTTTGCATAGTTTATCAGAATTATTATAATATTCGTCCCTCTGTTAGTAAAGTATCAATCTTTCACTCTTCCATATTATTTTTAATCCACCTTCAAATATTCAACGGAGTTTTCATTTCACATCCCATTCAAGATTGTTTACAATTTATCTATAAAAGCATAACGGAGGGATTTCTATGACCGACTTTCAAAAACAATTTTTTACAAGATTAAATATAGAAGAAAAACAAAAAGTTTCATTTGAAGATTTATCTAACATTATGTACGCAATGGCACAAACTGTCCCCTTTGAAAACTTAAATGTTCTCGAAAAGAATTTTAAGGAAATATCAAAAGAAAATCTAAAAGAAAAAATTTTAGTAAACAATCGTGGTGGTCTTTGTTATGAACTCAATCCTACTATGTATTATTTCCTTAAAGATGCTGGATTTGATGTTTATCTCGTTTCAGGAACAGTGTATAACGCTGCAAATTCCATATGGGCCGTTGATTCCGGACATATCGCAACCATTTTAAAACATCATAATGAGCTTTATTTAATTGAAGTTGGATTCGGATCATACTTACCGCTTGCACCTGTTCCTTTCTCAGGTGAAGTCGTTCACTCCGTTACAGGAGATTATCGTATTCGTAAAGAAATGACCGAAAAAGGAAACTACATGTTAGAGATGCGTAAAAACGATGAGTTTTTGGATCAATCTTCTACTGATGATTGGACGTTAGGCTATGCATTTTATATAGAAGAAGTGGATGAAAAAAAAGCAAATGCAGCACAAAAAATTATTGTTGAACACGATGGCTCACCATTTAACAAAGTACCTCTTATTGTAAAACTAACTGAAGGTGGGCATGCCTCTTTAACGAAGGATAGTCTGACAATAGTGAAAAACGGTAAAAAAACGAAAGAAAAAGTTACAGATGTGCAATATAAAAATCTTTTACATTCAAAATTCGGAATTACATTATAATTTTTTTAGCCTTGCCTTTTAAGCAAGGCTTTTTGATTTTCAGCAGGGATTTTTTGCAATTTGTTGTATTTCATAGTTATATAGAAATATAACTACATATTTAGAAAGGAAATGATTATGACAGAACTTAAAGATCGACTACAAGTAGCTGATAAAGAAAAATGGGATTTAACGGATATTTACGATACCATTGAAGATTGGGAAAGCGATTTTCATAAAATTGAAGTATTAACGAATGAATTACACGAGTTTAATGGAAATATTCACGATGGCAATAGTTTATTAGCCTATTTAACAAAGAGTGAAGAAATTTCTAGCATAATATCTTTAATGTTCGCTTATGCACGATTACAATCTGATCTTGATACGCGTGATACTGACGCTCAATCTCTTGTTGATAAAGTGTCACAATTGCACGTGAAAGTAAGTGCGGCTAAATCTTTCTTTTCTCCATTCTTACTTAGCATAGATGAAGACACATTACACACTTACATAGAAGAAGCAGAAGGCTTACAATATTATAAAGAAGACTTATTTGAATTATATCGTTATAAAAAACACGTATTGAATAAGGACCAAGAAGAGATTTTATCACAAATGGGCGAAGCACTCTCCTCTCCTCAGCATACATATGGCATGTTAAATAATGCAGATATATTATTTGGTGAAGTGACTACTAATGATGGAGAAAAAGTTACTTTAACACGAGGAATGTATGCAAAGTTAATAGAAGATGAGAACCGCGAAAAACGTAAAGAAGCCTATAAAGCTTACTACAAGCCATACGTTCAATTGAAAAATTCTATTGCTTCTACTTTATCTGCTGCTATTAAAAATAATGTTACTGTTTCTAAGCTAAGAAAATATCCATCAGCGTTAGAGAAATCATTATTTGGCGACACGGTTCCGAAAGAAGTATATGACAATTTAATTGAAACGACGAAAAAAAACATTCAATCTTTACATACATATAATGAACTTCGAAAAGAGAAATTAAATGTCGATGAACTAAGACAATATGACTTAAGTGTCGATTTAGTAAAAGGTGTAAAACAAGACATTCCATATGATAACGCGTTTGATATCATGATTGAATCACTAGCTCCTTTAGGTGAAGAATATATTGAAACATTAAAAAGCTTTAAAGATAAACGTTATATTGACGTAAGAGAAACGCCAGGAAAACGTTCCGGTGCTTATAACTTTGGTGTATACGGCGTTCATCCTTTCATTCTTTTAAATCATCATGATGATTTAAATAGCCTTTTCACTCTTACTCACGAATGTGGGCACGGTATGCATACGCACTACTCACACGGATACCAACCAAGAATTTCTGCACACTATACTATCTTTGTCGCAGAAGTCGCTTCTACAGTAAATGAAGTGCTATTAATTCATCATTTATTAAAAGAAGCAAAAGATGCTAACGTACGTAACCATTTAGTAAACCATTTCATTGAGAAATTTAAAGGCACTTTCTTTACACAAATCATGTTCGCTGAATTTGAAAAAATCACGCATGAAATGGCACAGCAAGGTAAACCATTAAATGCCCAAGTCTTTAGCAAGGTTTATGAAAACTTATTCAGAGAGTATAATGGCGACTCCCTCGTATTTGACGAAGAAGTAAAATACGGATGGGCTAGAATACCGCATTTCTACCGTCCATTTTACGTATACAAATACGCAACTGGATTCGCTTCTGCAATCCAAATTGCTGATAATTTATTGAGCGGCGATCCAAATGTTCAAAAACATTATATTGAATTCCTTAAAGGCGGAAGTTCAGACTACCCATTAAACTTATTGAAAAAAGCTGGTGTTGATTTAACTACGCCAGAACCGATTGAAAGTGCATTAAATCGTTTTAGTGAACTTGTTAAAGAGTTTTCAACTTTATAAAAAAGAAGAGCCTCTCGCTAGAGGCTCTTTCTCTTTCATGCTCCCTTTCCTTCTATTAAATCATTCGCCATTTTCCTAAACTCTTGATTAAATGCATCATTCATACCATTTTGGACGTTAGAGAACAATATGACAAACGTTCTTTTATCCCAGTTAAAATTATTAAAAGTATTCCAGCCTGCTAATACCCCGTGGTTATGATAATAATCTGGATACGTATAGAAACTAAATCCATATTTTCTTGCAGGTGATGCAGTAAACATATCTAATACACTTTGTTTAGATAACAGTTTTTCATTCATAATAGCTTCATCTAGCCTTTTCATATCTTCAACAGTCGTATACATTTCACCACATCCATACAACCAGTTCATTTTTAAGCGGGGTGCAGCTATTAATTCATTATCTTTTCTCGTATAACCTTCTGCTAAAAAAATATCTTCTGGGAGAGTTGCCCCCATTCCAGATTCATGCATTTCAACAGGAGTGAAAATATTTTCTTTCACGTATTCAGCGAGCGGTTTATTCGTAATTTTTTCTACAATATACGCAAGCACCATATAATTATAGTCTGTATATTTCCATCCTGTCCCTGCAGGAAATTGTAACGCTTGCGAACCAATCCACGTTACTAACTTTAAACGTGACGCCGCATCCACCCTACCTTTTCCTTGATCTGGTAACCCTGATGTGTGCGTTAATAAATTTCGTAACGTAATATTTTTATCTGCCGGAAACGATGGAATATACTTATTTACATTGTCTTCAATATTTAATTTTCCTTTTTCTTTTAGTTGCATAATAGATATTGCAACAACTGTTTTCGTAATAGAACCAATGCGATATTTCGTTCTTGGCGTTGTGAATACTTTATCTTTCACATTTGCATACCCATAACCTTTTCGTAAAATCACATGGTCTTTACTAGCTACAAGAACACTACCATTAAATCCTTTATCTTTTAAATATTGATCTAGTTTTCCAGCTACAACTTCATAGTGCTTTTTCTCATTGGCATCAACTTCTTGCATATCGTGCTTTTGCTTATTATTCAAATTAGAAAATGCCTTTATATCATATTTCTTACCTTTACTTGCATGTATGAGTGCAACGACACTTCCAGAAAAAACAGCAAAAATAAAGAAAACGATTAACCATTTCTTTAACATAATAGGAACCCTCTTTTATCTAGTTTCACTTAACGCGCATCCATTCTATTCTATATCTATTAATTTTTAATTTTTTTATAATACTACCTATTATTCACCTAAATGAACTAGATTCCTTTTTCTCATATTCAGTTTTCGGCTACTCTCTATTGTATTTCTTTCTTGCAAAATTTCCACCATACAATCGGATGCACCCTACTATAATTTCAATATCTTATGTAACATTTGTTACACACTATAAGAAACGGAGTTGTTAAGATGAAAAACACAGATAGAGACAATTGTTTAGATGATATGACGTTTCATTATCCTACAATAAAACATAGTTATAATTTAATATTAAGTAAAATAGATTATAACTTTAAAAGGAAATGATACTAAAAATTTTCAAACAAAACAAATCATGCAAATAACGATAAAGAAAAACAAATCATTATGGCTAAAATTACAGGCAATTTCAAAAGAGGCAATGAACTTCATTGAAAATGAATCTCATTTATACTTTGATTATACAACAAATAAAAAAAGAAATGTCGCTCACTCGGCATTTCTTTATATTTTCTTCATAAAAAATTTACATTGCTAACTTTCTTTTATTGTTTTGTTTTTTCTATATAAACTGACTGCCGAGATACTTAACAATACTACTATACATAACCACGCATACGCATACCCTTTCTCATCCACAATATAACCAAATAAAACAGGTGCAACAATAATAGCAATTTGATTTAATGTAAGTGCCAAACTAACTGTTATCCCAACAGAATCTTCACTCGCCAATTCAGCAACTTCGGCTATAAAAAGACTAAACCATCCAATTGAAAAGAACCCTAACAATGCACTTACACCATACAATACTCCACTCGTTATTGTATGTATGCCAATGACTAACAATAGAATCAAACCGATAGAAGCACAGACAGCTATAAATAATGGCGTGCGCCGATTCCCCTTATAAAACAAATCACTACTAGCTGCTAATACAACACGACCAATCATTCCAGAAAAGAACATAACTGAAAATACTGTTCCGGCTACAATAGATGTAATCGATTGTTCCCCTGCTAAAAACTTCATGAAGTGTCCAACTAACACCATTTGTAATGAAATCATGCAAATACCCGTTATATAAATTGGATACAACTCTTTTTTACATATCACTACTTTTAGCTCCATCCAAAAGGAAATTTTAATATGTCCTTTCCTCGCTTCCTCCTGAACATATGGCTCTTTATAAAACACAAAAAATAATACTCCTCCAATTATACAAATGCATGCGATACTATTTATCGCGTAAGTCATATTATATTGTACTGTAAGAAACGGGATTAACACTCCCGCTAACGCGCCACCAATCGGTATACCAGCTTGCCTTATCCCCATCGCTAATCCGCGATTTTCTTTTGGGAACCATTTTAAAATCACTTTACTTCCTCCTGGCTGGGAAACACTATAAAACATTCCTATTAATAAAAGTACAAATAATAACCCATTAAATCCACTTACTATATTAGTCAGTAAAAGCGAACTCCCTAGCAAAAATGAACTGATAGAAATTACTATTTTTTCATTATATTGATCAAGTAGCCGACCGACAAAAAGCATACAAAATAACGGTCCAACATTTACAACACTTACTAACAATCCACTCTCCATATTCGTAAGCGCATATTCTTCTTTCCAAAATAAAGCGAAAACCCCGACACCATATGTTATAAGTGTCGCTGTTGTTTGAGCAATCGTCGCAACAATTAACATCACCCACTTATAAGTACTGTTCATCCTTTCTTCCATTAACACAATAATCCCTCCATCCTCTTCCATTGTATGAAAGTTCTGATATCATATAAAATAAAGATTCATCATATAATCCATCAAAAAAATTGATATCTTTTTGGAGGGATGATACGTGGACATAAAAGATTTAACTGTATTTTGCGAAGTCGCGAAGGAAAATAATATTTCTCACGCAGCGAAAAATTTGAATTATGTACAATCAGGCGTAACAATGCGTATGAAACAACTAGAAAATGAATTAGGTGTGCCTTTATTTTACCGAAACGGAAAAGGTGTAACTTTAACTTCTAACGGTGAAATTTTATTAACGTACGCCAAACAAATTATCCACTTAATGGATCAATCTATAAAAGCGGTTCAAAGTAATGGAACTGAGCCAAAAGGTACTTTGAAAATTGGATGTACAGAATCTACAACTGCAGTAAGGCTCCCCTCTATATTAACGACCTACTATGAGAAGTACCCAGAAGTCGAATTGATTTTAGAAACAAATACGACCGAACAACTAATTAAGCTTGTATTAGATCGAAAACTTGACGGAGCATTTATAGCTGGCTCTACTCAGCATAATGAACTTCATTCAAATGTATTTCATGAAGAAGAATTAGTTCTCATTAGTAAAAAAACTTTATCCTCTCTTAAAGACATAGAAGATATGAATTTACTTGCCTTTAGTCACGGTTGCTATTATAGAAGTTTATTAGAAGACTGGCTTCAAGAAGAAGACATCTCACCTAAGCGAGTATTAGAGTTCGGAACAATTGAAGCGATACTTGCATGTGTAAAATCAAGTATGGGCGTAGCGATTATGATGAAATCCATTTTAAAGGGGCATGAACATGGCGTATCATTCAATCCTTTACCAAATAGCTTCAAAAAAGTTCCTACTACTTTCATTACTAGAAACGATATATTTCGCTCAGCTGCATTACAAAAATTTATGGAGGTGATTCACAATGCATGAAAAGAAAATACGTGGGATAAAACGAAAAACAAACGCTATGATAAAACGAATTGAGGAACATACAAAAACGTTCCCTTCTACTTTCTATAACGATGAATATTGGTATATGCCTTTACCCGTTTCGCAAGATTTTATCGAGTCTCATAAAACACCTAGAAAAGTAAAACGGTTATGTATACAAACCTTAATAGATCGAGTAAATCATTTAATAAAAATAAAACCGAGTGATACACATACATATCGAGTTGTTGCTTTAATTTCTATAGAGAATTTATGGAGATCGCAAATTATCGTATTCAAAAACGATGACTACTTTCATAACTTTTTCAATAGAAATAATGAATTTCAAAAATGGATTCTTCTTTCGAATGAAATTGATTTTTGGGAAACATGGGGAATTTCAATTTGTCCTACTCCTCAAATATTGCGCTTTCAAGAAGTCATTTATGATGAGGATGCAATCGATGAAAAAGAGATTTGGTTTATTGGAGAGTTATCTTAAAAGGGGTACTTTCAAATGAAAAGCTTCCCTTTTTCCACTTATCAAAATCGCTATATAATGAATTTGTCATTTTATTATATAGGAGGTTTTCAAATGGTAATACCTAAATATCCTGATGTCCCTACTCTTACGAAAAAACAAATCGATCAAATTACAGAAATCACTTTTCTAAAAGAAATAACACCACAAAAATGTGATGTCATTTTCGTTTTCGGCGGTTCTCACCCCGGCAATTGGCAAGCTCCTCTAGAAGCTTATCGACAAGGTTTAGGAAATCAAATTATCGTTACAGGTGGTACTAGTTTACATGGCATGAAACATCCGAGCTGGAATTACGGGGATTTGTCAGAAGCAGAAGTAATTGTAAATAAATTAATGGAACATAGCATACCAAAAGACGCTATCATATTCGAGACAAACTCCCTTCATTCTATCGCTAATGTAATAGAAGCGAAAAAGATTTTTGATTTCACAAAGGTTAATCGGCTACTATTTGTATGCAAAAGCTTAGGCGCTGGTCGGCAATATAGAGTCTTAAAAAAACATTTACCTAAAACTATTACTTGTATCCCATATACATTTGATACAAGTTTCGATGGTGAGTTTATAATTAATAGATATAATTGGATGGAAAATGAGAAAAGCCGCTCTATGATTTTTGGAGAATACTTGAGAAATGTTTGCTACGGTAGAAAAGGTGGTATTGAGCCACCTGAAAAAGAGGTTCATGGTCTAGAAGAATATGTTTCCTATTACTATAATCTAGCATAATAGAAAAAGGTATACCTAAAACACCGGTATACCTTTTATGCTATCTCACTTATTTTTCTTTTAACACACTATGTAATCGATCCGGATAATTTGTAAACATTCCTGTAGCACCCCATTTCATTAACAATCTCATATCTGGTTTCTCATTAATTGTATAAGGATGAATTAACAGACCATTTTGCCTAGCCATTTTCATATATGACTCATTGATAATTAAATCTCCGTTATCATTACGTAAGTTTGGTCCAATACCGACTGCATACTTTTTAATTTCTTGAAAATCATCATTCGTTACACGTTTCGGCTCATGTGTAATGCCAGACCATTCAACAATCTCATTGTTTTCATTTGGATAATACCAAAGCAATTGAACTAACGGAATATTTTTATTCATACTATGAATCTTTTTTAAACTATCTTTACTAAATGATTGAATCATCACACGGCTAGAAGACATGTTTTGACCTATTAAATTATATTTTTCTAATAAAGCTAATAACTTCTCTTCCATTCCTGGATACACATCTGGTGATTTTGTTTCAATGTAATACTTCATGCTTCTTCCGTACTTTTGGAAAATTTCTTCAAGAGTCGGAACTTTTTGACCAACATACTCTTGTTTAGCCTTTTCTGGATACGCTTTATTGAACCACGATCCTGCATCTAAACTCTTTATTTCGCTTAACGTTTTATCTCGCACTTCGCCTGTTCCATTTGTCGTGCGATCAACCGCTGTATCATGCATTGCAATTAATTGGCCATCCTTAGTTAATTGAATATCTAACTCTAAATAATCCGCTTTCATTTCTTTTACTAAATCATAAGAAGCAAAAGTATGCTCAGGTGCATGTCCACTTGCTCCGCGATGTGCAATATTTAAAAACTTATTCTTATTCCACTCATGCTTTCCTTCTGCTTTCGCATGAACAGCTCCCCCAGCAAAAATACTTCCCGTCATAAAGAAAATAACTAATACGCTAATAATTTTTCTCATCCTTTTAACCCTTCCTACGTTGTAAATTTCAACAAGTTAATGAGATTTACACGAAATAGAAGATATACTTTCATTATTTTTATAAGCTTATATTAAAATTTCAGTCTTACAAATATACTTTCCCTATTTTATTAATATAGAAAACTATTTATTTTCTATCCCCCTCCTTTCCACATGTAAATTCCCTATTGTGTACGGTTCATCCAATAAAAAAAGCCATAAATTATTTAGAGGGCACTTCTGTATCCCTAAATAAATTTATGGCTTATCTCAAATATCTCCGGCCTCGATTAACTTGTCGAAATTAATCATACCAAACCTATTAAATTTTGCAAATATTATTTTTCCGGTACAGTGAAGCTTTAATCAGTATAAGTTATATATCTATCTTATACTAATTAGTATTTGAACACATCGAATTTTTCCGAACAGCCCGATTCCTATCTAACTTCTTTAATTTCCATTCATACAAGATAAAATTCTATTGTCATTTGACATGATATTTACGTAAATCTAAGTTTTACTTAATTACAAATTCTTAATTTCGTATATCCGTTCTTGTAAGTTTAGGTTTCTTTTGAGAATGTGGTATATTTACATGCCCCGAAGTAGCCGTGGATTGTCTCCTTTCCTTCCTTGACAATTTAGGTTTCTTTTGAGAATGTAATTCTTTTAAATGTTCCGAAGTAATACCTTGTTTTCTAAAATCAAAGTAAAAATATACATGTGTACTTAGAGCTAAGAACACAACGGAAAAAAATGATAAGAGAATGATTAATAAAATAGCCATAGTCTTTTGGCTCAAAATTCCAATACTAATTTGACCAATCATATAACCTAAACTTGAAAAAAATACAATTTTAGGGATTTTCACATCTTGATCCGTTGTTCCTCTTAAGCGGGCTGTAAAATATTTAATCCAGAATAATTCAGATTTATAAACAATTAAACTATATGCAATAAGCGATAGAATAAAAAATAAAGACGACTCTATTTTTACGAATTCGTAAGCTAACTTTTGCACAGCTATAAAACTACAAAATGAAATACTTAACGCAACAAATCCAGAATATAGTAAATGTTGCAATTGAGGCTGCCGAGGCTTATGAATAAAAACCCAAATTCCCCATAGATTACATATCACATAAAATGGTAAAGCTACGTAAGAGTATATATTGAACGGTGGAAATATGAATAAAATGATAAGTAGCATAAAATTCATGATAACCCACATAAAGGCCCCTACAATATTTCTTATATCAAATGGTATTAATATTCGTATACAATCGACTATGTTGTTGCCATTATATTTGTCCATTATGCATCCCATCCATTTCCTTCCTCTTCAAATCAACATATACCCATATATATACTCCAGATATACTAAGCACAACAGCAAATAAAGAAAAGACTAAAATTAAGACCGTCGCTAAACCGTTTTGTGATAATGTACCTATACATATTTGTCCAATAACATATCCCAACCCTGATACATACACAATTGGAGAAATTTTTATATTGTCATTTTCTTCATTGTTTAATCGCCTTAAAAAACTTTTCATTCCAATAGAAATCAATTTATAAATTGTAAAAATGTAAAGCACAAAAGTAACAATAAAAAACAGCGGTGTTTCAATTTTAATAAAGGTATATGCCATCTTTTGAATCACTATAAAGCTTCCAAAAGAAAAAGTTATTCCCATAAATCCATTATATAAAATGTGTACCAACCTTAGCTCATTTGGTTTATAAAAAAATACCCATACTCCCCATATATTAGCAATCAAAAGAAAAGGTAAAATTATATATAAGTATATAGTAAAGGTTGGAGGAAATAAAAATGGGGTTAAAATCATAAAATTAATAACTACCCATACCATAACGACACTCGATCTTACACTGCCAGGCATCAATTTCTGAATAATTTGTTCCGTGCTCTTTCCGTGATATTTTTCCATATTAATCTCCCAAAAACTAAATAATTTTATCTAAAGCTGCTCCGATTCCAGTTTTAACTTTATCTTTTATCGAATCCTGTTTACCATCATGATTCCAATCACCTTTATTAAACTTAATTCCATCTGTTACTATACTAGCTCCTATAGAAACACCAAAGCCAATACAAGCCCCAGCAGCAGTTCCGATTGGACCTCCAAAAAAAGTTCCAACCAATGCACCTGCTTTGGCTCCCGCAAAGGCACTTACAGCAGTTGTACCAACCCCCATTGCTGCATAGCCTAAAGCACTTGTTTTTAATTTTAATCAAGCTTTAAGAAATTCTTTTGGTGATAAAATATGTCTTTTTACATCGTCTATTTGCTTTACTTCGGCTAGAGGTAATGTAGTATGTAATCTCTAGGAAATATAATACAATAAAAAAATGATTCAATCTAGTAATTGCCAACACTTATAACTAAAAACTAAAAAAATTCTAATAACAAAAATAGAAAGAGAATTAATTTACATATATTTTTATAATAATAATGTCTCTTCACTACACAATCTTTATTTTTTAAGCTAAAAAAATAGAAGTATCGTCCTATAAAAGACAATACTTCCTTAGTTACTTAAAAATCACATAATAAATTACCCATTACCTCTTCAAGCACTACATCTAGATTTACTACCTCTTTTTCCAAACGCCATCCTATAAAAGCATCTGGTCTAATTAATACAGCTCCTCCATTCTCTATTCCATATAATTTGCTAAAAATATCTTCTTGAGCAATAAAGTCTCCCCTTAAACCAACGCTATAAAATTTTATATTTATTCCTAATGTAGATGAAACATTCTGTACACACTCAGCCCAAGTACGATTTTCTGCTATAGTAAGTAATACAAAATCGTTACCTAACAAATCAAGTATTGAAATTTCTTTCCCATCATATGTTCCAAAAAAGTGTGGCGCTCGCGTTCCAGGTCTCCCGTTCAACTCTACGCTATCCATTCTATGTGGAGTGACTGAGTCATCTATAATCGCCTCTGAACAATACTGATATCCAACTGTAACAGCTAAACCGTCCATATTATTTAAAATACCTTCTTCTCTATTCGCCGCATGAAACAGTAAACTACTCGCATAATCTGTCGTTAATTTTGCAACAGGATATCTCTCTTCATGATATGTTTCTAACAGTTTTGGTTTTGCCTTTCCTTTTATAACAGCCGCTAATTTCCAGGCTAGATTGTGTGCATCTTGTATTCCTGTATTGGAACCAAACCCTCCTGTTGGCGGCATAATATGTGCAGAATCACCAACTAAAAAAATGCGATTATCTTGAAATTTTGTAGCAGTACTTTCAGCCGCTTTCCACGGTAAAACACTTACTATTTCCGGCTCAACATTTGTGCTTCCAATTGCGGTTTGAATAATTTGTTTACAACGTTCTATCGTGAAATCTTCTGGTTGCTCTCCTTTTAATGGATCGTAGGATACATGGTAAATCCATCTTCTTTCGTTATCAACTGGAATAAGCGCACCAAGAACTTCCGGATGAAGTACCATAGAAAAACCAAATGCATCTCCTTGTATAAACTCACTTAAATCCGCTTCAAAATAAATATTCATATAATAGCCACCGATTGTACCTCGTCCCTCAGTACTTATCCCTAGTTGTTCACGTATTTTACTTTTCGCTCCATCCGCTGCAATTACATAATCACAATGTATAATACTTTCTTCTTCCGTTTCGCGATTCCGAATCGTTGCGATTACTCCTTGCTCATTTTGTTCATAAGAAACTAATTCATGATAAAAAGATAATTCTCCGCCTAATGTTCTCGCTTCTTGTAACATGATCTCTTCTAAAGTAATTTGATAACAAGCAGTTTGTTTTGATGGACTAATCTCTTCTATTTTCTGAAGTAACTTTTCATCATTTTCATACTGATTCGCCCTCATTTGTGCCAATTCTTCCTGATTCGCCTCAGCTATTGTATGAACCGCTATTCTTCCTCGGCAATTTTCTAACGCTTTACCCGCTGATCTAATTCTTTGTTCTAAACCTAATTCTCGAAATAACTCCATCGTACGAAAAGTGATTCCACCTGCTTTTGGATGAATTGCAGTAGACGTGTGCCTTTCAACCAGCGAATAATCAACGTTATGTTTTGCAAGAAATAACGCAGATGCTAACCCTGATAATCCCCCTCCAACAATTAAAACTGGTACATAATTCAATTCCATATACTTATCCTCCACATCATTGTTCTGAGCTCAGTGACATAAATATAATCAAAAAAACAACAAAGATATAGACTTATATTTCATTTCAAATTATCATATAGATAGATTACGCCCCAAATTACTTTTACTTTTTCATACATCTATAATCTGCTTGAATTATGCATGTATGAAAGAGTAAAACGAAACAACTCACTTTAAAATAATAAAAACATGATAAGCGGTCGTACCCTATAAGTTATTCAGGGTACGACCGCTTATTTTTTTTAAAATCCTTATCTTTTCTCATCTGTAAATAACATATCATTAAAGTCTTTTCTATCCTCTACCATTTTCAACTCATAAAATTTCATTCGTCTCGATTTTCTTTCCCAATATTGCAGCTCATTCAACAATGATGTAGCATTACCGTATCGATGTAATGGTCCATCATCTTAAACCTTTCGACTAACTCATTGGAGGTAAAGTGATTGAAATGAATAAACAAGAACAATTAAACGTTATAAAAAAAGATTTTATTGATTCTCAAAAAGTATTATTGGCAATTGGTGATGAAACACGGCAAGCTATTTTGTTCGTTCTCATGGAAACAGAATGTCAAACCGGATTACGTGTAGGTGAAATTACGAAACAAACACACCTTTCTCGCCCAGCAGTATCACATCACCTTAGAATTTTACGAGAAGCCGGTATTATTTTAATGCGAAAAGAAGGCACAAAAAACTTTTATTATATTGATATACGTACAAAATTAGGCTTATTAAAAAATCTTGTATTAGATATTGAAAAGCTATTGCACAACTTTTATTGAAATTTGGAGGTATAAGAAATGAAAGCAATGATAATTGATAAGTACGGGAAAGTTCCAATGCGTATGGCAGAGGTACCTACTCCTGAAATAAATGAATATGAAGTACTCGCTGAAATTCATGCAGCTAGTATTAACCCAATTGACTTTAAAATACGTGATGGAAAAGTAAAGATGTTACTTAAATATGAAATGCCCTTAATTCTTGGTAATGACTTTTCCGGTGTCATCGTAAAGGTTGGATCAAAAGTGACTCGTTTTAAAGTCGGCGATGAAATATATGCACGTCCAAGAAAAAATAAGATTGGTACTTTCGCGGAGTATATAGCCATTCATGAAGATGATATAGCTTTAAAACCGAAAAATTTAAGTTTTGAAGAAGCTGCTTCAATTCCACTTGTTGGCTTAACATCATATCAAGCATTACATGACATTATGCAATTACAAAAAGATCAAAAGATTTTAATTCACGCTGGATCTGGTGGTGTTGGTACTTTCGCAATTCAGTTAGCAAAAATAATGGGCGCTACCGTTACAACAACTGCTAGTGAAGCTGGTTCCGATTTAGTAAAGTCTCTTGGAGCAGATCAAATTATTAATTACAAAACAGAAAAATTTGAAGAAATACTAAAAGATTATGATGCAGTATTTGATACCATTGGTGGTACAACACTTGAAAAATCATTCAATATTATAAAAAGCGGCGGCAACATTGTTTCCGTTTCAGGAATGCCGAATGCTCGATTCGGTAAAGAATTCGGTTCAGGATTTTTCAAAACACTCTTATTTTCATTAGCAAGTAAAAAACTTACTGCACTTGAAAAGAAGCATCATGCTCAATATTCATTTTTATTTATGAAGCCAAGCGGGGATCAATTACGTATTATCGCAAATTATATTGAAGCCGGAAAAATCAAACCTGTAATCGATCGCGTTTTCCCTTTTGAAGATGCGCAAAAAGCAATGGAATATTCAGAGGCTGGCAGAGCAAAAGGAAAAATAATTGTAAAAATAAAATAATAATAAAGACTCCATTTTCTTAAGATGGGGTCTTTATATTTACTGTTAAATAGACATAGTGCAGTGAAGTCCTTACAATAGATTGCAAGGGGAAATATCATATTATACTTTTAGCTAATTTTACAAAGAATACATAATAAAAAAATAAACAAGGAGGAGATAAAATGACTAAAAATAATGAAGCTGGTTGGAATTTAGACCATAGTTATACGACTTTACCACAATCATTTTATACAGAAATCCCCCCTACTCCCGTAAGTTCACCGGAGCTAGTTAAACTAAATCATTCATTAGCAATATCTCTTGGCTTTAATCCTGAAGAATTGAAAAAAGAAGTTGAAATTGCTGTTTTTGCTGGTAATGCACTCCCAGAAGGAGCTCACCCATTAGCACAAGCATATGCCGGTCATCAATTCGGACATTTTAATATGTTAGGCGACGGTCGTGCTCTTTTAATTGGTGAACAAATTACTCCTTCAGGTAAACGTTTTGACATTCAACTGAAAGGTTCTGGCCCTACTCCGTATTCACGCCGCGGTGATGGTCGTGCTGCACTCGGTCCGATGCTACGTGAATATATTATAAGCGAAGCAATGTATGCACTTGATATTCCAACTACCCGCAGCTTAGCAGTTGTCACAACTGGGGAACCAACCTATCGTGAAACAAAGTTACCTGGAGCTATTTTGACTAGAGTAGCTAGTAGCCATATTCGCGTTGGTACATTTCAATATGCTGCAGCTCGTGGTTCTATCGAGGATCTTCAATCGCTAGCTGACTATACGATAAAAAGACATTATCCAGAAATTGAAGCTCATGAAAACCGATATACTGCATTGCTACAAGAAGTCATAAAGAAACAAGCAAGTCTCATCGCTAAATGGCAACTTGTTGGATTTATCCACGGTGTAATGAACACTGACAATATAACAATTAGCGGAGAAACGATTGATTACGGTCCTTGTGCATTTATGAATAATTATGATCAAGGAACCGTATTTAGCTCGATTGATACACAAGGTCGCTACGCATATGGAAATCAGCCATATATGGCCGCATGGGATCTCGCGCGACTAGCTGAATCTTTAATACCAATCCTGCACGAAGATGAAGAAGAAGCATTAAAGATTGCTCAAGACGAAATTTCAAAATTTAGCGTACAATATGAAAACAATTGGTTCCTTGGGATGAAAAAGAAATTAGGACTATTTGGCAAAGAAGAACAAGATCAATCACTTATTGAACAACTTTTAAAAATGATGGAGAAATTTAAAGCGGATTACACAAATACATTCCGTTCATTAACTCTTGATACGTTAGAAAATACGCCTCTATTCGAAAGTCCAGAATTTAAAGAATGGTACAAACTGTGGCAATCTCGATTAGAACGACAAGAAGAATCGAAAGAAAATGCCTACGAAATGATGAAAAATAATAACCCATCCATCATCCCAAGAAACCATCGCGTAGAAGAAGCACTAGAAGCTGCTGTTACAAATGGCGACTATAGCGTAATGGAGAAACTTCTTGAAGCTCTAGCAAATCCTTATGCGTATTCTACAGATCAAGAAGAATACTGCGTTCCACCTGCGCCTACGAATCGTCCTTATCGTACTTTTTGTGGGACTTGACGGTTTAATCTCTTTTAATGTGCTTTCAATTATTGAAGGCACATTTTTTACATAGGCATAAATCGTACTCCAATCAAACCACACATATATCACTATTCCAATCATATTAATTGATTATCTTCGTGAAAAATGTTGAGAAATATAAGTTTTGCTTTTTAGTATTATTATTTTTGTTATTATTATTTATAAGAATATTCTAAAAAGGAGGAATCTTCATGTTTACATCCACTAAAAGTGAACAAATCACACAACTATTAAATGAGTGGTACATAGAAATCCGTTTAAGACGCATTGATAGCGCAAACCGTTTTAAAGAACAAATAGATAATAAAATCAACATTTTAAAAAACGACTATCCAAAAGGTATACCTGATCAAAACTTATTGCTATATTATTCTTTACTAAATTTCCGATATAATTATTTAATTGATAATTTAGGCGTCTCTAAAGACAGTTTTAATAAAATTGAGTCGTTTGAAATTCCAACAAATAATTTCTTATCATATTACTATCATTTCTTTAAAGCTATTCACTCAGATGCAATTGGAAACTATATACTAGCGAGAGAACATTATGATAAAGCTGAAGCTTTGCTTCAATACATTCCAGATGAAATTGAGAAAGCAGAGTTCTACTATAAACTAGGATATTCCTACTATGATAATCAACAAGCACTTCAAGCCATCAAAGAAGTAACAAAAGCTAAAGATATGTTTTCTAATCATCTAGGATATGAAGTGAATGTAGCTTTTTGTGATAACATTTTAGGTTTAGCATGTATAAACTTAAAAGAATGGGAACTTGCTGAAGAACACTTTACAGCTGCAATGAATCAATTCCAAAAAACAGGAGAAGAAAAATTCATTTTAATGGTTCGACATAACTTAGGATGGATGTATTCAAATCAAAATCTTAATGCATTAGCTATTCGTTATCTCTCTGAAGTTATCGAGAAATCCCCAAATCATTATAAAGCTATCTTTGCTAGCGCTTTAGAATACTACAAATTAAAGGAACTTAGCGTCGCAGACGAACTAATAAAAAGGGGATTAAGTATTAGTAACGAACTAAAACAAGAGGAGTTCCAACATCGCTTTATGATTTTACAAGAACTAAATAACAGTTCACCTGCTAAAACATTTGAAAAAATAGCATTGGCAGGAATTAAATATTTCGAACGCGAAGAATTATATGAAGATGTTCAGGAACAATATGAAACATTGGCAATTAAATTCTATGATGAAAATGAACATTCTGAAGCAAGTAAATATTTTTATATGGCATTACAAGCAAAGAAAAAAGCAAATGCTAAAGGAGGATTAAAATGAAAAAATTACTCTTAAGTTTTATGGGGATCTTTACAATTCTAGCATTTAGTACTGGTATAACAAGTCCAACAAATTTAGACCATTCCAATACTAAGATACAAAGCCTTTCTGTAGGTGATGGAGGCGGTTGATCTATACATTTTTTCACGCGAAAAAATGAAGTCATGCATTATCGTATGACTTCATTTTTATTCGTTGAAACTTTTGCTTCTTTTTCTTAGCTCTCTTATTTCATTTACATTACCAAAATCAATAATATATAACTTGTTTTTCTATCACAACGAATTCCACGTCATCATTCTAGCAATCCCCCTACTCCCCTCACTCCCAACTTTCTCAAGTTCCCCCACAACTAATTTCCGCCTCTCCACAGAATGATTTTGACTTAACTTCGCTTTTCCTTCTATTTTACTAATCTTAATTTTAAAACCAACTATCCCTTTACTTAATCCTGCCATATAATTCGGATCTACATCATTAAGTGAGTACGTACTCTGTGGCTCTTCATATGTATGTACTAAATCTTGAAGTGAATTTAATAATTCCTGTTCATCCTCAACAATTTCTAATTCACCGTATACATGTACTGCAACGTAATTCCATGTTGGCACTGCATCCTTTGTTTCATACCATGACGGCGATATGTAACTGTGCGGCCCTTGGAATATAGCAAGTACTTGTTGACTCTCAATATCTTTCCACTGTTCATTCGGAAGTGCCAAATGGCCATGTAAAGTTAGAGTCTCCCTATTTAATAACAAAGGCAAATGCGTTGCATATGGTTCCCCGTTATGTTGAGAAAATAATGTTGCAAAGCTATTTTGTTCCATTATTTCGTACTTCATCTCTTTATCTTGTATTGCGAAATATTTTGGTATGTACATAAGTTTCCTCTTTTCCAATCTTTTATTTCTCATTATATTTAAGTCTTGTGGCATTCAACAGGGCCAGTTTGTATTTCTTTTACAATGGCAGCTTTCTATCAAAAAAACAGGCGACATATACCCCATGCCGCCTTAGTTTATCTTTTCTAATATATTTGTAATAAATGCCGTCTTACCTTCACTATAGCTCGTTCTACTTTTTGTCTCTCTTGCTAACTCTTCCTTTAAACGTCCATATTCAACAGCAACATCTTCATGTTCACGAAGATAATCCCGAAACGCTATATGTCTTCTTAGCTCTTCACTTTCTTTATCACACACATACAAATGATGTTCCATCCAATCTGTACTTTCTCCGTCCCACGGAACGAAAGCGTCCTTTCTGCCGAACGCCTCTCTCCCTTTGTAACTCCATTCTGCCTGATGATAGTATCCTATCGCTTCTAGCTTTGTTACTACTTTAGGAAAAAAACCATAATCTTCTATTACAATATCAATATCTAATACTGGTTTTGCTGCAAGTCCTTTAATAGATGTACTCCCAACATGTTCAATGGATAAAATGCTGTCTTCCATTACATCATTAATGAGAGTTTGTAACTTATTAAATTCACTTTCCCATTTGATGTTATACTCTTCGATAGTAATTCTCTGTTTCAAAGTATCCCTCTCCTCAAAAGCAATTATAACCTCTGAATATGAGTATCCTTAAACTCCGTCTCATATTTCAATCCATATCCAAACATTCGATCCATTCCAATATGCGCTGTCCATATTAAACCAATCATTATAACGGTATCTACCTTAAAATAAACACCTATGATAACAATTAATATCGATATAATATACGTGTGAAATAGATTATAAATGTTAGCACCAATATGATTATTTATCCCATAAGCTAACATTGATAAATCCGGCGCTAATAGGAATATCAAAAATACAATCCAACTAAATTCATATAATGAATACATATAAATCGCAGCTACGAATACAACTAAGCCTTCAAAATGTACAATGCGTTTTTGCATTCTTTATCATTCCTATTTTTCTATATTTACCGATACATTTTCATCACTAAAAGTATTCTTTGCATTTTTTGACCAAATGGTTGCTAATATTGGTCCTGCAATGTTATGCCATACTGCTGCTAATACACTTGGAAGTGCAGCAGCTGGTCCAAAATGTGCTGTTGCTAGCGCAACACCTAAGCCTGAATTTTGCATTCCTACTTCTATTGAAATAGCCCTTCTTGTCCCTTCGTCTAGTCTAAGTATGAATGCTGTTATATACCCTAGTAAAAAACCGAAAGCATTATGAAGCATAACGGCAATAAAGATGAGAAGACCTGAAGAAGTAATACTACTTACATTTGCTGAAACTACCGCTGAAACAATAATGATAATTGCTAAAACTGATATGAAAGGGATAACGGTCATTCCTTTCGTAACAGTTTTCGGGAAAAACTTCTTCACTACTAATCCTAAAATAATCGGTATGATAATAACTTGTACGATAGAAAGAAACATAGACATAGGATTAACCGGCATCCATTGTCCTGCAAGTAATAGTAAAATAAGAGGTGTAGCGATTGGTGCTAGTAACGTTGATAATGACGTCATCGCAATAGACAGCGCTAAGTTCCCTTTTGCTAAATAAACCATAACATTTGATGCAGTGCCACCCGGTACTGAACCGAGCAACACTAATCCAGCTGCTAATTCGGCTGGCAGATTCATAACGTAGGCTAGTACGTATGCGACAAGTGGCATAATAATAAACTGAGCACATACACCGATAATAACTGGCAATGGTTTTGTAGCAATGATTTTAAAATCAACAGCCTTTAATGTTAACCCCATCCCAAACATGACAACTCCAAGTAAAATCGTTATGTAACTATTTAACCCGAGAAATGGAGCGGGAATAAAATACGCAATAGTTGCAATACAAATAACCCAAAATGCAAAATACTTTCCAGCTATATTACTTATCGCTTCTAGTACTTTCACCCGATCAGCTCCTATCCTTTAATTGAAACACCTTATTCGGATTCAAAATATTTTGCGGATCAAGAGCTTTCTTTATTTTTCCCATTACGAATAATGCCGCCCCATGTTCTTCTTCCTGATACTTCCGTTTTCCAATTCCAACGCCATGTTCCCCTGTACACGTTCCTCCTCGTTTAAGAGCATACAAAACGATATTTTCATTTATTTCATCCGCTTTTTCCACTTCTTCTTTATCGTTTGGATCAACCATTAAAAGCACATGAAAATTCCCGTCTCCTACATGGCCAAGAATACCACCAACAAGACCATTCTTTTCTAATGTTTCTTTCGCATGTTGGATGGCACCAGCTAATTCTGAAATAGGTACACATACGTCTGTACTCATAAGCTTTTTACCAGGGTAGCTATGAACGTAAGCATATGCTAGATTATGCCGTGCATCCCATAATTTATTTCTCGCTGCAGTTTCCGTTTCAAAAGCAACTTCTTTACATTTATGATCAAAAACAATTTCCTTCGTAAATTCAACATCTTGCTTTAACCCTGCTTCATTACCGTGAAACTCTAAAAACAATGTAGGTTCTTCTCTGTAACTTGTTTCACTATAATGATTGACTTGTTTCATAGATAGTTCATCAACGAGTTCAATTCTCGCAATCGGAATACCCGCTTGCAATATGTTAATAACAGCTTCTACTGCATCATTTATAGCTGGAAACGATGCTCTTGCGGCCATAACATGCTCTGGTATGCCATATACTTTTAATGTTAACTCTGTAAAGCATCCAAGCGTACCTTCTGATCCTACGAAAACACCATTTAAATGGTAACCTGATGACGACTTCGCAGCTAAATTCCCAGTATGTATTACTTCTCCATCAGCAAGAACGACTTCTAAATCACGAACTTGATCACGCATAACACCATACTTCACCGCTGTCGTTCCACTTGCATTTGTAGCAGCCATTCCACCTAACGTTGCATCTGCCCCTGGATCTACACTAAAAAACAAACCGTATTTCTTCAATTCTTTATTGAGCTGAGAACGAGTCACTCCTGGCTGTACTTTCACCAGAAAATCTTTCTCTCTTATTTCAAGAATTTTGTTCATTAATGAAAAATCAACTGTAATTCCCTTTTCATAAGGGATTACATGTCCTTCTAAACTAGAACCTACCCCAAACGGAACGACAGCTGTCCCGTGCTCACTCGCTATTTTCATTATCATGCTAACCTCTTCTGTCGTTTTCGGAAAAACTACTACATCAGGTAAACTACTAGCATGATAAGATTCATCTTTACTATGTAACTCTCTTACTGTCGTATTGATTACTACTCGATCTTCGGGAAGCACACCCTTTAATTCATTTACTAAACGCTCTACTGTTATTTCCATCGTACACTCTCCTACTCTCTATAAATTTGAATTACAAAATATGTTAAGCGTTTTATACATAATAATCCGAAAAATTAAATAATTCAAGTTTTACATATACGAAATTCATTTCTTACTTTCGAATAAAAAAAGAACTTGCAACAATTACTGCAAGTTCTTTTCTATAAAACTATATTTTAAATGACTTCTTTATTAACAACATAAACCAAATTAAAGTAACTGCCATCAGCGAATGAGAAAACCCAACAATATAAGTTAACCCTTTAAAGTCCGCTCCATTTAGCTGAAGAAGCCCTCTTGCTGCCAATGAACCTAACATTAAAATTAATGCGATATTATGTACAACAAACCACTTATTAAAACTTTTCGCTTCATGAAACGCGAATACTTTTGCTAACCCTAAAGCAATTAAAAAGAAGAAAAAACCAAGTACAAGTGTATGTGTATGCAAAAGATTTAACAACGTAGATCCTACAATCCCCTTATACTTTCCATATTCCCTAGCGAAAATTCCTGATAATAAACCGATAATCAAATACGTAAACGATGCATTATATAATTTCTTCATTATGTACCTCCTTGAGTAGAATGTGTAGTGTGTCATATTTAGCAATAATGATAGTTATATAGTAAAAACTCCTAGTCACCTAGGAGTCATTGTATAAGCATCTCACTCTTTACAATCAAATCTAATTATAAAATATCCTTTTATACAAAACAAACGAACTTTATGTGAACAAGCATTTCTCCTATCATGAAATAACATATAAGAGTGTAAAGAAATGAAAAAACACCTCAATCACTCCCTAAAAGAAGTTGATTGAGGTTCTTAAGAATCAAGCTTATTTTGAAGCTATATCAAAGATGGTTAAATAAAACAATTTAATTATTTTAGAACAAATAAACAAATAAATAATAATAGATTAAAATATATGGGATAACTTAAAATTCACATTTGTTTTATAGTTAAAATATTTATCCATTTTAATTGCACCACTTTTCCCTATCTCTAGTGCTTTTTCAAAATTCATCTTAATCCAAAATAAGTTACTTAATATGGAATTGCTATCTGCTTCTATCTTCAAATAGTCTTCACCAGGCTTAAGTATACGATTATCGTTTCGGTGGTTTGTTGAAACTAAAATACACCCTGTCGCCATTGCATCAGCTGCAGCAGTAGTTGGAAACCCATCAATAGCAAATTTATCTTTTGTACTACAACTAATAAATACATGTGATTGTTCATATAATTGTTTTAATTTTTCTAAATCTAACATACCCCAAAAAGTATAATTGTTGTTTGTTAATAGATGCAAACTATTTTCCCAGTTTCCTACAATATGTAAATGAAATTGATCATCAAGTTTATTAAAAGCTTGCGCTAATAAAGGAAACCCTTTTCTTTCTGCATTGTGAGCCGCAAATATCATCTGTATTGTCTTAGTACTAACCTTTTGATTATAATGATAAAATTCTGTATTAATTATCCCTGGAACATAAATACTATTTGGAATAGTATTTAATACCTCATTCGCATTCGAAAATACTGTTTTACAATGTTTAGATACTATATTTAAAAACTCAACAGAAGTATAAGGGTCTAGTCCTCCACCTGGATATACTGTAGTATGAAGGTCAATATGATTTTCCTTTAAAAAAGCAGCTATATTAAGGTTAGGGTTTGCTCCTGGCATATGTGTTCCGTCAGGAAGATAACCAGTACCTAATAAACTCAAAACGAAATTTAAAAAAACACAGTATATATCAGTAATCCCTTCTTCTTTCGCTATCTTATTGAATAATTGAAAATCATAAACTTTGGTCGGGAAATCATCTGTATATACCTCAGTAGAAAAAAAAAGAGTATCAGGTCGTTCTTTATAGATTTGGTAATTCTCCCAGTAACGAAATCCGCTTAACTTCCAAGGAAATTTAGTATCAATTACCGCGAGCCGCCTATTGGATTTACTCTTCATTTTCATCACTCACTTCCATCTTTTCTCTTGCAACTGCAAATAGGATGGTTTCTTGAGCATTGACGGTATAGTGTCCTAAATAAAATTGATATCCCAAATTCAAATCATTAATAAATTTCATAACATGAACAAAATCACTGATTTGGTGATAAATCGCAATAGCAAGCGTAGGGCGAAATGTAGTTATAGAATGAATAGCGCCTTTTAATGCATTCATTTCAGCACCTTCAATATCCATTTTAATAAAATCCAATTTATGAAGTTTATGTTCTACTACCAAGTTATCTATGGTGATGGTACTAACTTTATCTGTAACACCTGATTCTTCCGAAAACGTAACAAAACTTGCAGCGCCTTGATCTTTATAATATAGCGAAGTATTTGAAACATTCCAAAGAGGGTGTTTCACAATTGTAATATTATTTTGAAGTTTTTCATTTAAATTGATGTTTTTCGACATAATTTCTAAATTACTTGGTATAAATTCAATTGTGTAAACATGACCTGTTTCTCCAACTTCATGAGCAAAATAAAGCGCAGTATCTCCAAAACACCCACCTGCGTCAATAACAACGTCCCCTTCTTTTACTTTTATTACAGGTGAAATTTTATTATATTCATATTGCTTATCTAAAAAAGTTGCACTAATTCCCATTGGAACATAAAATAGCCGTAAATTATACTTTAAAGGGGTCAAATCAAACAATTGTAGCGTCCAGTTATGATAATTTGTTTGTAGTGTTTCTGAAGAATGGATGAGGTTTGGAATAGATTTTCTTTGCTTCCAATAATCAATAGTATTCAAAGGCATCTTGACTTTATGATTCCCTAATAATCGAAATGTCAGAAGTTTAATTAATAACTCTTTAGAAAAGGAGTCGTTCAGGTTAAAATATAATTCTTCTAGTCCTTGTAAGTGCTTCACAATTTCTTCTTTTTCATTTTGAGTATTTACCACAATGGAATCAACAGAAGGTCGAACATGCATAAGTTCAAATAACTCTATATCGATATTATAGTAATAATGGTTCTTTAAACAATTGAGAAGTTCCATTATAAGTGTATCTAAAAATTCAAAAGTAGAAAACATCTTATCGTTGTTGTTAATCTGAATTGCACGTTCTGCTAAAAATAATAATTGATTCGATTTTTCATATAATGCAGCATCGTTAGTCATTTTCATAACATAAGATAAATAATTAGCTGCTAAATAGTATCGCCCACTAGAATAGTAAATCTCACCTAGCTGTAATAGTGTCTTACAATCATTAATATTTGCAATCAAATTTTTTCTCAACTCTACCTCTGATAAATTTGTTTCATTTTCCATTATTAAAGTTCCCACCCTTCTTTTAACACAAATTACATTTCATTTTTTTAGATACGCATGTTTTAAATTTATTTCTTATCATTGTTATTACGTGAGACACCCTTATAAGATATTATTCTTAAAGTACAGAAATACATGTTAAAACGCTAGAAAGAACCTCTGTACAAATTTTAAATTTAGTCCTTTAGCTCTTTACATATCTAAATACATTCAACTCATATAAAGTATTTCAATTAAGAAATTCAGAAAAAAACGTTATCCTTTTTCTACTTTAGTTTAATTAGAAAGAATAACGTTTTCTTACTTTATTTAAGAAAGGGATAGTAATGTGTTATAACCTTCTTTATAACAAATAAGACCACATATAAAAACTGCTCCTTACATAATATCCCCTCATACACACATATCTTTGTTTATTTTTTGAGAAACTCTGTAATACAATTTTTTAAATACTCAAGAGTTCATACTTTTTAAAAATTCATTTTCTAATTCTACTATCTTTCTTTTGCGGGCTTTTATTTTTCTTACAGGTACCCCAACATAAATATACCAATCATCTAAACTTTCTTTTACCATGCTCATTGCACCAACTGCCACTCCTTCTCCTATCACTACATTTGGAAAAATAATAGAGTGCGCACCAATAATCACATGCTTTTTCAAAATAACTTTTCCAGTTTTCACATTTTTATATTGATTTGGAATAGTTGGCCCCATTAATGCATTTCCACTAAAATCATCAATGGCTGCATATACAATTGTTCTCGATGAAATATTTGCAAAGTCATACATTTCAATCCCAACTTCCCCTCCATATAACGCTGTATACGCTGCTATATGCGAGTAACTTCCAATCGTTACTTTGCCACTTAAAATACAAAAGTCATCAATCCTTACATTATTACCAATTGATATAACACCTGGATTATATATACTTGCTTTTTTACTAATCAATACATTTTTCCCAACAGATAAAAACCCAATTTTCTTTAGCTCTTCTTGACTATAAAAACTATTCATCTGTCGACACCACCTTCTGCATTAAACACATTATAATTTGCTCCACTATTTCTTGCGTCATTCCTTCCCATAAAGGTAGACTAATTATTTGTTTTGCTATTTTATTTGTATTTGTCAAATCTGTAGATTTATAGTGTTTAAAGAAATCTTGTTGGTGACAAGATGGTGAAAAATATAATCTAGCTTCTATATTTTGCTTTTTCAATACTTCTATTACTTGCGTATTGTGAATTTTTTCTGGGCAGAGAATAGGCATAAATTGATGAATAACTGCTTCTGTCTTTTGAACTTTCCATCCTTTTTTCATTAATCCTGTACTTTGTAATAACTGTGTATACCATTCGGAGATACGATTTCGTTCTTGCACTTTTTGATTCCATTTATTCATCGTTGCGATTCCAATAGCTGCTGCATACTCAGTCATTTTGCAGTTAAACCCCATCATCGTACATTCACGATTATGATCAAATCCAAAATTACCCATTCTTTTTATTTGATTTATCTCTTCTTCATTATTGCTATATATCATACCACCTTCACCAATTCCGAAAGGCTTTGTTGCATGAAAGCTATATACAATCATTCCACTAAAATTCTGACCGTAATGTATACCCTCATGCATTAACCCAAACCCTGGTGCCGCGTCTACAACAACTGGAATACCTTTTCTTTCTAATTCTTCATATTCTTTTAAATCCATCCATGATCCGAATGTTGCATACGGAACCACTACCGCTACTTCATCTTTTAATTCATCAATCTTATCTAAAAGTAGCGTTTTATCCATACACCAATCATCTAATGAAACATCAATAAAATAAGGTTCTAATCCACACCAAATAGCTGCCAATGGAGTAGCTGGGAATGTAAAGCTAGGCATGAGCGCATATTTTCCTTTTTTTCTTTTTTTAAATTGAATTGCTGCCATTAACCCGAGTGTTGCGTTTGCTACTGTTGTAACAGCCCCTTTACTATCGAAAAATTCCGACATAATTTTTTCTTCAAAGTGTTGATTTAAAGGTCCATAATTCGTATATATGTGGGATATATCCATTTTCTCCAATTCACCTAAATACTCATTCACAGGTACAATTGACGCACGTAAAAAAGGAATACTATTCATATTTTTCTATTCCTTTCTATCATTTTCGGACAATATACAGCATATCCGTTTTAGATAATCCAAATTTCCTAGCAATTTTCATTCCTTGTTTCTCAGCTATGTTATACAATTCCACCTTAAATCCTGCATCTGTTAATCGTTGAATAAAACCCGATCGATTATAAATCCTCACATGATCTTCTTGACCAAAAGCTATTTTTCTTAATATTGGTGATACGATAGATTTATTCTCTATAATATAATCTACATTCATTACGATCGGCACTTGAATAATTCCCCACCCATTTGGTTTTAATACTCTATATAATTCTCGCATTGCTTTTTCATCATCTATAATGTGTTCTAACACATGACTACATAAAATCACATCAAAGGTATTATTTTCGTATGCAATTCTTGTAATATCAATTTCCTCCATTACAGAATCCTTTGGCTCTAAATCCCCACATACATAAGTAATATTTTTATACTGGTTAAGCCATTCTCTTACCTTTACTTCAGGTGCAATATGAAGCATTGTATAATTCTTACTTAACAAATCCGTTTCCGTTTCAATGTACGCACGATATAACCTTTCACGATCCATTGAATAGCAAACTGGACAGATACCTGTATATTTATTCCACATCTCAAATTGATATTTTAAAAAATCGTAATGTGCTGGCCAAGGGGAAAATTCCCCAAATCCTTGATTACAATATTGACAATAACAAATCTCTTTCTCGAATATATGAGTAACTAATTTATTTAATCCGATTTTTATCTTTTCATTATAAATTTGATTAAGTCCTCCACTTCTAACTGCATCTTTAAGTATAAAACCCGCATTCTCTAAACAATAAGATAAGCTCTCTTTATAATCTTGTTCAGAATTTAAAAATCCACTATTATGTGCATCCGTAATTAATTCAATCCATTCTTCAATTGTCATTAATATAAAGTGCATTTGCTTTTGATTTTGCCCACTATGTTGTCTAAAGTAACTAAGAGGTTCTTGTATATATACTACTTTCCCTTTCCTCATCATATCTAGCCAAGTTGCAATGTCATTAATGGCTGAATACGCTTTTCCCTTAAAATAACCAAACTTGCCTCCAAAAAAATTACGATTAAACAAAACCGTTGTCGGTTCTCCAACTACATTTTTCAAATGTTTCAACATATAATTCCCTAGTGCTTCTCCTTCAAAAATTGTAGTTTCTGTGGCAATTTTCACATTTAAGGTTGAGGGAGGTAATATTTCTCCATTCTCATCAATCAGTTCGCGATATGACGTCACAAACGAGATATTTTCTAATTCCAAAAAATATTTCATCATTCTTTCAATCTTTTCATGATGAAACAAATCGTCATCTAATAAAAAATTTATATATTCACCAGTAGCAAGCTCTATGCATTGATTAAAATTTTCAGCTACTAATGGAGTTTCATTTTTCACATATGTTATATAATTATATTCTTTTAAGTATGGCTGGATCATTACTTTCACTTCATCATTTGTACTATCGTCAGATATAATAATTTCTATATTTTCATAGGTTTGGTTTAAAGCACTTTTAAGGGCTAATTCTAAGTAATGAGGTCTATTGTAGGCAGGAAGAAGTATACTGACTTTTGGAAGATGCGAACTGTTATTTATATGTTGGTTTTTCTTTTCTAAATTTATTTTCTTTAACTTAATTTGTTGATAATAGTCCAATGAATATAGTATGGATGATGGAACGATTCTTCTTGCATAGTCTAGAAAATTAGTAATAGCTTTATCTAACTCCTGTTCAGAAGATAAGAAACCATATTTTTCTCCAGCTATAATCCCATGCGAAAAATCTTCTAATCCATCCATAAGCTGATTCGATTTATTCAACTGCTGATTTGAATGTAATCGAAAGTAACTGAGTGTTTCCGTTATATATACTGCTTTTCCTTTACTTAGTAAGGATAACCATGAAGCTACATCTACGTTACAAAGATACCGTCTCTGATCAAACATACCATACGGTTCTGTTAAATCACTTTTACGGAATAATACTGTCGTCGGCTCTCCTATATAATTCTTTTGATTCGTAATCACCAGATTTCCTAATTGTGTCCCCTCTATAATTGTATCTGTATCAAATAACCGCATTGTTGAATAAACATCTGGCAATAGGTTGCCTTCCTCATCTATTACTTGGCGATGCGATGTTACAAGCTTAATTTCATTATCTATGTCATTTAAAAAGTATTGCATCATTTTTTGAATTTTATTTACATGAAATAAGTCATCATCCATCAAGAAATTTATATATTCACCGTTCGCCTTATTCAATAACATAAGTGCATTTTCAAATTGTCCAAAAGTTGATCTATTTTTTATATAGATAATATTTGAATGCTTACATAAATACTTTTGTAACACCTTTTCTGTTTCATCATTCGTACTATCATCCCCTATAATAATTTCCACATTTGGATATGTTTGTTCTAACACGCTACATAATGCTTTTTCAAAATAATGTGGACGATTATACGTAGGAATTAATACACTTACTAACGGCATTTTATTTATGTTCTTTTCATTTGTACCATTACTCATTATACTCCTCCGCTTTTTTATTTATTTTCATTTAATGCTAATACAAATGTAGTTCTTAGATGAAACAGCTCTGAAAGATATTTTAAGAATCAAATAAATAGCTTTAAAAGTAGCATCTGTGTGGGCAATTGTAAAATACACCCCAATACTTTTTATTTATTGGTGAAACGCGGTACTCTTTTTTCAATAAATGCCTTTACCCCCTCCTTCACATCTTCTGTTTGAAACACTTTCCCAAAATAACGCGCTTCGATCTGAAGCCCTTCTTGTAAAGGTACTGCCAAACCTTCGCGAATTGCTAACTTCATATAGGAAAGTGCTGGAAGAGAAAATTCACTTATATCTTTAGCAATCTCTTTTGCTTTATTTAACGCCTCTCCTCGAGAGGTAATGTAGTTAACTAAATTTATTTCTTTTGCTTCTTTCGCTGTAATTGGTTTTCCTGTGAACATCATCTCTTTTGCTTTTCCTTCTCCAATTAATCTAGGTAAGCGCTGAGTTCCTCCAGCCCCAGGAAATAGACCTAACGTAATTTCTGGTAATCCAATTAAGGCTTGTTCTTCTATTACTCTTAAATCACAAGCAAGTGCTAATTCACAACCTCCGCCTAGTGCTAACCCATTAATAGCAGCTATAGTTGGTTTAGACAAATTCTCTAGTTGATTAAGAGGCTTTTGTAATTCTATTGATTTCATCTCAGCATATTTTTCACCTTTTCCTATCCAATCTGGAAATTCTTTTATATCCCCTCCAGCTACAAAGGCTTTCTCCCCAATTCCAGTTATAATTACGACTGCAATATCATCGTCCATCTCTATTTCCTCTAATACATTTATTAATTGTTGCACTACTTCTAAACTTAAAGTGTTGACTGGTGGGTTTTGAATTGTAATGACTGCACTACTCCCTTTCTTACTGTATATTACTAATCGTTCATTTTTCATAAAAAGTCCCCTTTTAAATCCCTAATTTTTCTCAAATTCAAGTTTCTTCGATTTACTCACTGTTAGCCTGAATTAGTGAATATATTTCCCTTTTTAGAAATCCATCAATTTATTGTATGTACTGCAGAATCATAAAATGAGCAATCCTTTCTTAGTCTCCTTTTTTAATCTCTTCGTATCTTTAAATTATTCTACTACCATATTAATCCATCTTTACATTCCTTCGGTTTCCGTTACACAGTTTCTAGGGATAAAATAAGTGGACAATACAAGAAATACCCTATCGAATTGACTTTTTAATTGTCTATTCGATAGGGTACACTTTTCCTTTTTCGTTTACTACTTCACTTCTACCGTATAATTCCCAAATCCACCACCATACTGATACACATGTAAATAATACTTACCTGGATACGTATAGTAACTTCCTACTAATTTATTCCCTTCTTGCTGTGCATACGTAATATAGTTATTTAAATCTGCTTCCGAATAAAGAACCCAGTTTACTCCAATATTATTTTCCTTCGTTACATTAATTTGCAGATTTTTCGCTGTTTCCACATTTATTTCAAAGAAATCACTCGTATCACCATTTCCTAAACTAGCACGTAAAACTTGATTGAATTGCAGTGTATTTGCTGTCTGGAATGAATTGTTTGGTTCTTTTTCTACACTGTTATCTTCTTTCTTTTGAACCGTTACATTCGTTGTAACAGTATTCGTTAATCCTTTGTCATCTGTTACTGTTAATTTCGCTGTATATGTTCCTTCTTTTGTATACACGTGAGTCGGATTTTGCTCATTACTCACTGCTCCATTACCAAACTCCCATTTATACGAAGTGATTTTCCCATCTTCATCTTTTGATCCATCGCTTTTAAACGAAATTGCTTCATTTACATTCCCACTATAGGGACCATTTATAATCGCAACTGGCGCTTTATTCACAGCGCCTTCTTCTGTATTAATACCATGGAATACAACGTCATATTCAAATTGTCCTGATGCATTCACACGGTAATTTACGAAATAAGCTGTTACTGTTTTATAGCCTGTCCATTCTTTTGCACTTAAACGTTTTAACGTATCATTTACGTTTTGTGTAATTGATTTCCAGTCTTCATATTCTCCTTTTGCAGTCGTACCTGTATATGTTCCTTGTAGTGTAAATGTATGAAAGAACTGTGATTTGTTTTTCTTAACCGATACATTACTTAATTTTGCTTCTGCTGTAATTTCTGCTGCAATATCTGAAACTGGTTTTGGTGCGTGCGTCGCTAAATAATCATCTGATACTAATGGAACATTATATTTATCACGATTGTCGACTAACATTTGCATATAGTCTTGATACTCTTTATTTAAATTCGCATCTTTACTTAATGCAGAGCGATATGCATCATATGCTGTTACATCATTTTTTCTAATAAGATCATGAACTTTGTCAAACATATCATATCTCTTATTGTACATGTACGATTGTAAAGCGAAGGAATAATTATAAAAATCCCATGTTCCGTACTTTGCATTTAACGTTCTCTCTGCCGTATAACGTTCTGCCGGATTTGAAGATATTCCTCCTATAATGCTCTTTCTCGGTACAACATTATCTGTTCTCGTTGCACCTGCAAAAAACTCTGCATTGCCTTCTTCAAACCAAGATAATCTCTCATTCTCATAAATCTTACCTTGTCCCCAAAGTCCTGGCACTTCATATCTACCTTGTAAGTAATGTGTGAACTCGTGTCGGAACAATTCCTCTAAACTATAAATACTTTCTTCTGGCGTACGCTCATAAGTAAAGAACGTACCTGTTCCTTCTATATAAAGACCGCCGTTATTCGTTTCATACCCGTACAATTGACGGTTAAATTGATATTCAGCTGGGCTATTATAAATAACCATCGTTAATACATCATCAGCATTCCCTTTTTCTAACGGCTGGTCACTTTCAACCGTACGATGGAATTGAGCCTTCACTTCTTTTGCCGCCCAATATAGACGTTTTACTTTTTCTTCTGTCACCTTATCTCCAGCTTTTAAAACAATTGTCCCATCGTCAAATGTATATGTTTTCGGTAAATATTTCTTCTTACCATCTTCTCGTATTTGATCTAAATTCACAACGTTCCCATTTGCATCTTTCCCGCCATAATTCGTCGCAATTTGCTCAGCCGCTACGAAATATTGCTCCCCTAAATACGGATACATTTTCATTGCGTCCGTTACAACTTGTAATCCTTTCGTCCCTGTACTATGGAACGTACCGAGTCTACCTGTATAATAAATACCATTATTAATAAGCCAACCATTCTTCTCTGTCACCGTTCCAATTAAAGCAAAACGACTTAATTCATTAATATAGCTATCAATTTTTTGATACCATACTGTATCTTTCGGTGCTTTTCTCGTATCGTACAAATACGATTGAATATCGTAGTCAACGCCTTGCATAATATCGTAAATCGCATTTCCAGCTGAAAGGTTATCTACCCATGTAGAAAAATTATCATTATATTGTTTAAAAACCTTTGCAGCTGATGTTATCGTTTCCACATCACTCGAAGCATTTCCTATTAATTTCCCGTATGACGAGACAACTCTATTTTGTTCTAACGTACCTAGTTTGAAATTCGGGTTATTCGCAATCGCTTTTAGTGCAGGTAAGCATTTATCATGATAGCTTCGCTCATTTAGTTTACTTAATTCTGTATGATAAAACCCTAAATAAAAACCAGATCGTAATACCTCTACTAAAGTCTCAATCCCTTTTGAATCATCTTTCGTATAATCTTGTCCTTGCTGGTTCAATTTATCAATAATTGCCTGTATCCTACTATCATTTTGATAGAATGCAAGACTATCCTTGTTAAACTGAAATAGCCCAGTAATTTGCTCCCAATCGATTGTTACAAGTAAATCTACTAACTGCTGATTGCTCAATTGATTTAATTCAGCAATTGTATACGTTTTCGCCACAGCTAATTGCTTACTTTCCTTTTTCACTTCAGGTGGCCTTTGTGACAAATCAGCAAATTGTAGCCTTTTCTCAAAAGACTTATTTTCCAGCACTTTTGATGAATGAGCTAATTCTTGCACAGGTAATTGTACACCAACTGGTTCCATTTTGAGCACATTCCGATATGAAACTTGCTCTCCCTTTGTACCTTCTGCCAATGCGCCCCCTTGAAAACTCCCTAACATTAAACTAGCAAAACTTACCCCTACTAACACTTTTTTTGAATAACCTTTCATGCTCTCCCCTACCTTACATTTTTAGTTTACCGCACCATTATTTTACTATTTTTACTTTTTATACTGTATTGAGAAAAAATAAGGTAACGTTCACACATGTATCCATGCCATGCAAAATTCACACTTGACTTTGCGTTCATTTTATATCAAAAAAGATAGATCATAGCAAAACTCCTGCTACATCTATCCTTTTTTCCAATGTTATGATTTTAACTTTATAAACGTAACTTCTGGTAATGTTTGCATATGCTGAATAAACTCATTCTTTTCTTCTGGCGATATATTTTTCAGCTGCATCCCTACCTTATAAACTATTTCCGTGCCTTGCTGTGAAGCTTCCACTTCATATGAAAGTATTGATATGCCTTTCATTTGTAATGTTTCTAATATTTGTTGTACCGCTTCATGCTTATTTATACACATTTGCACCGTTATATTTTGCGGAAATAAAAATTGCACCTTAAAAATGCGACTTACAATCTCTAAACCAATTAAAACGAGAATCGTCGCTCCAATCCCTACTACATACATACCAGCCCCAATTGCCAATCCAATTCCTGCGGTAGCCCATAAACCAGCCGCTGTCGTTAATCCTTTCACCGCCTGCTTTTGAATAATAATTGTCCCTGCACCTAAAAAACCGACTCCACTAACAACTTGTGCTGCAATACGGCTCGGATCTAGTGCCATATGTTCTTCATTCATACTATCTGAAAAAGCATATTTCGAAACGACCATTATTAATGCACTCCCTACCGCTACTAGGAAATGTGTTTTTAAGCCTGCTTCTTTTGATCGAATTTCCCTTTCAATACCGATTATTGCCCCTAACAAACCCGCAACACCGATTCGTATAATGAAATCAAAATTTGCACTCACGAGCCCTTCCCCCTTTCATTCATTATAGATAGATAAAACAAAAATTATCACACGCATCTATTTATCGATATGAAGAATTTTACTAAAACACACTTAATACCTCAGCCGTTTTATGTTAATATTTAAAATATTAACATAAAATGAACAACTTTTAATTTTAAACATCCATTCATTTGCTTGAAAAACAAAGGTGGATTATATGAAATGAGGTTGAGAAAGTTTAGAAAACGCTTACATTTTGTATTGTAATTTTTTATTCATACTACATAAATAAAGGAGCTTACTAACAATGAACGTCTCTCTGCTTACACCTACTACCGATTTACAAGACGAATACTTAGATTTTTATAACGAATGGAAAGATAGCGGTGAAACGATGATTCCGTGGGTTATTACAAAGGACCCTTCTAACTTCCCCGCTATGGTGCAAGAACTACTCGATGCACATAACGGAATAAATCTTCCTGAATCTTGGGTACCAGATTCTACGTATTGGCTCGTTACAGATCATAATAGGATCGTAGGAGCTGTTAATATACGTCATAGTTTAACCGAACATTTATTTAACGCTGGCGGTCATATCGGTTATGGCATTCGCCCTTCTGAAAGAAGAAAAGGTTACGCTACGAAGTTACTAGCATTATCACTGGAAAAAGCGAAGGAATTAAACATCACGAAAGCACTTGTCGTTTGCGATGAAGTAAATACTGCTTCAGAAAAAACAATTTTACATAACGGCGGCCTTCGTGATGATGATTTCACTGAGGAAGACGGAAATGTAGTAAGACGTTTTTGGATTGAGCTATGAAGAAGTCATTGAATGAACATAATCTTGTTATAGAGAAATATAGTAAAAATAATGAGCTACAAGTAAAACAACTTATTGATTTATACAATGAAGAATCGTACCTATTTCACTTATTACGAAATAATAAAACAAAATGTGCGTATGTTGCCTACTATAAAAAAGATGTAGTAGGCATCTTTTTCACCTGGGGCAGTAACTTCCATCCATACTGCACATACTTTCGAATATATACGCATCCTTTCTATACAGAGCTACACATTGAAGAATTTTTATTAAACGAGATTCAAAAACGAGAAAACTTCAAACTACCATTACAAACCTCTATATGGGAAACGTCAGCTCATTTAAAAGACTATTATGAACAAAATAATTTTATGGAAATCCGAAGAACATATATGCCGATATTAGACGTACAAAAAATCCTACCTATCAAAGCAACGCTTCATTCAAATTATCGTGTACAAACCTTATCCACCATCTTGTCCAATAATAACTTCTTTGAAAAACTAGCTCACTTAGTAAAAACGAATTACGAATATACTCACTTAGCAAATCCCGTTGCCCCATTCCCACTACAAACTTGGAAAGAAATGATTTTAGCTGATGATGTACTACTAGATGAGAGCTTACTCATTATAAATGAAGAGCATCAAATTAAGGCATACTCTTTCCTCCATACATCAGAAAAGGATAATACGGTAGAACTAGGATGGTGTGGAACTCACACGATAGACGATTTATCCTTACTGAAACTGCTCGTTTTCGAACAATTTATGTATGCAAATAAACACGGCTATTCTTTCATTCAAGGTGAATTCGATTCAACTAGTATATATGCAACGGAAATCTTAAAATCCTTTCCTTTTAACCCTTGTCCTACTTGGATTACGTATCAAAAAGAAGCGAGAAAGTGATTATATACTTTCTCGCTTTTCTTATGCTACTTCTATTTCAAACTGTACTGTAATACCACTCGGATCCACTACAGTAAATCCATTTGTAATTTCGTGTATTTCATGCTGTTTTTCTATTAATCTTTCTTTTACTTCATCTAATGCTTCTTTATGCGGTAATACAATCGTATATACCTTAAGTCCAGTTGCATGTGCTGGTGGATGCGGGTTATTTACTCCGTTCCACGTATTTGCGCCTATATGGTGATGATATCCTCCTGCAGAAATGAATAAGCAGTCATCTTCGCGTTGCTGTACTTCAAAGCCTACTGTATCTACATAAAAGTCATGTGACTCTTCTACATTAGCTATTCGTAAATGTACATGTCCAACGACAGTATTAGCAGGCAATCCATCAAACTCATAATCAACAAGCGTTGCTAGTTCTTTTAAATCCAGCGGGGTACTTCCTCCTGGCCCATCTCCCCATTGATCACGCGGACGATCCGCATAAATTTCAATACCATTTCCCTCTAAGTCTTGTAAATAAAACGCTTCGCTATACGTATGATCGCTTGCGCTATTAAACCTTGAAATTGGTAAAATTTCATTTGAATATGTATAACGTCCCTCTTGCTCAGCCGGACTATCAATTACATTCTTATTACGAATCACACCAAATAGTGCAGAAGCAAACGCCTCACGAGTCGGAACTAAAAAGGCTACATGATATATACCAGTCGTACGCGGTTCTTGCAGTACCCCGTCCTCTAATTTCTCAAGAATTAGTAACGTGTTCTTTCCACCTTTTCCAGCTAAATGTGCTTTATTTCCCTCTTGTTTCATTACTTCTAACCCTACTACATTCTCATAAAAAGCAATTTGACGCTCTAAATCTTTCACTTTAAATTCCACATGACCAATACGTGTCTTTGGATGAATTTTTACCATGAATAACTTCATCTCCTTATCCCAATATGTTTCTATTTCATATAACCGTTACTATGAAGGATACAACTAAAATCACCCTATGTAAATATGAAAAGTCAGAATTTATACACATTTTTATTTTCGTAATAAAAAAGCCACCTCTTCTAGTTTTTAGAAAAGATGACTTTATAATTCTTATCTCATTTTATGTACTTCAGCAACTAACTTCCCGCCCTGAATACCCATATAAAGTTTCACAGGTGCATCATTCGTGTTTTCAAATACTAAGTCTAGGTATGGATATGCAATTGTAGCATCTCTTCCTTTTGGAACGTAACCTACCGTTTTAGAATGCGTCGTTCTCTCTACCATTTTCAAACCAGCTTGATCTGCTGCATTGTATAAAGTTGATGATGTTTGACAAACGCCACCACCATATCCATCTACTAATTTACCATCTACAATTTCTTTTCCTAATTGATATCCTTTATCTGGCGTTGTATCACCAATTAATGCATTGAAAGAGAAACGGTCTCCTTTTGCTAATACAACCCCATTTATGCTCGCTGCTGACAAACGAATATTTTCAATACGGCCACCTGTTGAGCCACCTAAATTCGTTTCATATCTACCAATTACCGTACCACTTCCTTGTGCATCACTTAATGTTGCAGTAGGTTTTTTCTCAACAATAGGTAATTGATAGGAAGAATCCCACATACCAACGTTTAATAATTTATCTACTAATTCTTTTTCCATTAATTCATAAGAAGGTTTTCCTTCTTGCCAACTTCCATCAGGTGCTACACGTGATGGAACCATCTTTTTATCAACGCTTTTCCCAACCTCGCTAGCAACCTTCGTTACCGATTTTTTAAATTTTGCTTCGTCTTCAAAATAGCCTAGACTCGATAAATCTAGCTTTTTCACTTCAGTACCTGTACGACCATCTACTAAACTAATAGAATCCTGTACTTCTGCTTTAGCCTCTACTGTGTGGCCACCAATATCACTTACTAATGCAACATCACTTACTTTTGTACCACAACCACTCACTACAGCTACACATAACACCCCAACTAATATACCCTTTACTTTACGGAACAATATACTCTCCCCTTTTTCCCAATATTACTTTTATGTATTATTTCATTTTTATGTATGTTTTGTTACAATCATTTTACAATATATTTATAAAATGTTACAAGTTATTTTTTACTCTATATAAATTACCCTTTTCTTTTCTAAATGTCTACACATATTTACATAAAAGTTTGTGTTTGATAGAATTGTAACCTTTATGTAACCCCACCCTATTATCCAGTATATACCATCAGATAAACGAAATACAAATGTAAAAACTACATATTTTTATTTATAAAGAACTATCTCATGAACATAAATAGGTATTTGCCGTGCCACACTCCGCTTTTACACATACATTATGGTGAATTAACCTATTTTAAAGAAATGGAGGATGTTTTTATGTACCCCTACAATCCATACGATCCATATAACCAAAATGGTTATCAGCCTCAATATGATTTACAAGCACAATACCAACAATATGTAGATCCAGCAGAACAAGTTAATCCATATGATCAAAATCGACAATTTCAACTTCCAATCTCTTTTCCTGGTGCTGGAAATCGTCAACTAGAAAGACGAGTAAATGAGCTGGAGCAAAGAGTACGTCAATTAGAAAACACGGTTGAGCGTCATACACGTAGATTAAACCGCTTAAACCAACGTTTACGTACAATAGAAAACAGACTAAACATTCCATTTTCAGCATTAGAAGACGGATTTTAATTCCAAAAGTAAAAAATATATGAAGGAAGGGGCTCCCCCTTCCTTATATAAATTGACGAAAGTTTTTTCCATCTCTATACTGATAAGAGTTAATGAAATGAAACAAGGTGATAAATATGGATTTTGAAATAAATTATCTTTCCTTTTATGTTGTACAAGTAGAAGGAAAAGGTGAAGCTGTTGATAAACGTTACAAACATTTTCAAACATTAGATGCTGAAGAGTATGAAGATAGCTCCTTAAAAGAATTTTTGGATGGAGAATTATTAAAAATTTCAAAGCGAAAAGTAGAACGTCATGCGAAAACAGAACAAGCTCCGACAAAGATCGGTCGCTTCATTGTAGAAGAAGGGCACGAACTTGATTCAAACCCTCATTACAACCTATTTAATCGCATTCGCTTTGCGGAAACTAAGGAAAACTTCAAAGATATGAGCGAACCTCTCGTTTATACATATCTTGACACAAGTGCTGTGCGCGGTGGTGTGTTTTTAATTGCACAAGCAAAACTACGCAAATACTTTGATGATCCATTCGTCTTCGTTATGAAATGTGACTTCGAGCCGAAAGTTGCTTCTATTTCCGATGAGTCCACACTGATTCGTAACGTTGAAATGGCTATCACAACAAAAAATATGAAATCTATCCAATATCCGTACATGCCTGAAGAGGGTATGGTCGAAATGGGCGAGCTAAAAATTCACCAAGCATCACACGCCCGTTACTTTGAAGACTTCTTAAAATTCGTCGAGTACGAACGCTCTATGCCTGAAATTATGAAAACACAAGTAATGGACATGGTATACGACCAAATTGAAGATGTATTTGAAGAAGGTACGGAAGAACGTGAACAATTCGACCAAGCAATGGAGGTATGGGCTGCCAGTCCAAAACGCGAAATTATGGAACAATTTTCAACCGAAGAAGTAATGGAAGCTACCGCTCAAATCGTCGAGCATGCTCCTGAAGTGGAATTAAAGCTAAAAGCAGATCATATCTCTGTGAAAGCCCTGCTTGCTGATTTCGGGGATCAAATACATATTGCAAAGGTAAATGACCGATACGTATTAATGATTGAAGCTGATACACTTACGTTTGAGAAAGGCTTCTCTCCGATTGAGTTCCTGAAGCCAGACGAGTTACAAGACGTGATTGAGCGAATTGAGAATAAGCAGCAGTATACTTATGATCCGAACGGGATTGAATAATTCCTTCCATTTAACTGTTTTTACTGAGCGCTGTTAACAAGCGCTCTCTTCTTTGTAATATAGTTGATATTTATATTAAAAACTGATTCTACTAAGAATCAGTTTTTCTACTTTATAACAAAATATGCTTATTTTTAAATTTTTTTTGATACAAGATGACATTTGTTGCAGAGTCAAGTACATCCCTTCCTTGTTATACAAGCGGATGTCCATTAGAGATATCTGCTTCAATATTTCTAGTTGACCAAGTCCTTCTATAAGTTTTTATATTTTCCCTTTTAGTCACTATGTATGTTCTCAAAATTAAAACTTCACTTCACTACCTCAAACTTATTGTACTCATAAAAAGATAATTGAAAACGATATTCCGGATGCTCTCTCACCCAATCGTAGGCTTCTTCTAAAATTTCCATTTTATTTTGTAAGTCATTAAGTTCACTACATACGTCCTTTTTCTGTTTGCACAAAGGACAGAATCCATTCACTATTTCGACACTCGTTGCCCTAATCGTTTTACTTTCTAAATCAACTACTAGACGAAGAATAAAAGAATGCTCCGCTTTTGTAGTCACCATCATTTCAGCAGTCCCATCCTCATTCCAAAAGACTCCGTTTAATTCCATCTGTACGGTGACATCTTTAATATCCAAGTCTATCACTATTATACCTCCCATATATAAGACTCTTAGCTTACTCTTCTATTTTAATCTTTAATACACCACGATTTAAAGATATATTAAGCCTTTTCCAATTCTTCTTCTTTGCTATGAAAGGAAGTGTAATAAACGCTAATAGTGCGGGACATATTATCCCAAAAGCTAAAACGGTTAAAATGTTAAAGATTGCTTCCATTAAACTACACTCTTTTCTATGTATATTCATACCAAAAACAATAAAATACTCCATTACTAATACGGGACAAGCCGTTAATTTTCCAACTAAACTTCAGCAACTTAATCCTGAAGTCTAGTTGTACATATGAATAAAATAGACTATGTCATTAACTTTCTTCTACTACTTTCTCCATCTCAGCCAAATACCTAATCTGCCTTTCCGCTTTTCTAACCGCCGTACGAAAATGTTTTTTCAGAAGTTCTATTGTAGGTTCACTTATATAATATCTTTCTGTTATACTTTCCCACGTGTCACTACTTTCAAATGTACTCCAAGCGAAAGGACGCTCTGTATTTTTTCTCATTTCTTTAAATACCCATTTTCGCATCTTTTTTTTCGCTTTTTCTGTTAGTTTTCCGTTCTCAACAAGTTCAAGTTCACCATGTCTTTTATATCTTTTAGTAATATCTCTCTCGCTATATGCTTTAAGAAGTATGTTCGCTGTATTCTCAGCATCCGCTAAAGCTCGGTGCTGCTTCCCTTCCCATATTAAACCGAGCTGTTCTACTGCAGATTGTAAACTTGGTGTATGCTCAAACAATTCTTCATACGCTTGAAAAACAAATTTTTGTAAATCAATTCTTCTTTCTTTTTCCATACAAGGGCATTCTACACTATGTAACGTACAATCATGAGATAGAAATCGATAATCTTCTTTTCCCCATGTAACAAATATAGAATCTTCTCCAATAAACCGAATAAATTTTTCTATAATTTGCGGGAATTTCTCGACACCCATTAAGTCTTTCTTTGTAATTCCCGTTAATTTTGTCGTATGACGAGTAAGTCGTGCCCCCGGTTTTACTAACTCCGAAAATTCTCCAATTACCTTCATTGTACTTGCTTCTATTTTTACAGCTCCGATATCAACTATCTCTGACGGATCTTCTGATTTATACGGCCTAAAATTTCTCTCTATATCAAACACAATAAAATGTGTAGCGTTTTCCAATTTATTTACCTCTTTCTACATTCCTTTTCACACACATACTTTATTTTCAGTATTTATTTATTCGTACACTTTATGCATGTAATACTTCGTCTAAAAAACGAAAATTCAATCTCATTATGCTATGTACATAGGAGGTTATTCAATAAAAATGCAAAAAAAAGAAGGGCAAGCCCTTCTTTTTTTCACAATTACTTCTTGTTAACGTTTGTAGCTTGAGGTCCACGGTTACCTTGTTCTACTTCGAAAGTAACTTCTTGACCTTCTTCTAAAGTTTTGAAACCTTCGCCTTGGATAGCTGAGAAATGAACGAATACGTCTTCTCCGCCTTCAACTTCGATGAATCCGAAACCTTTTTCTGAGTTAAACCATTTTACTTTACCGTTTTGCATGTAAAAAATCCTCCTACAATGTACCTATATGTACATATTCATTTTCAACCACTTTACAAAAATAAGTCAGACATTAAAAAAACTGCAACTCTGAGGAGATTTAACATTGCTATCCTCCTCGGAAGTTACAGCTCATTTAAATCTCTATATTATTAAAAGTAAAATGGTTTAAATATAATATATCATATCAATATAATAAAAGCAAAGTTTTTTTCGCTATATGACTTTTTTCTTCCACTGCATCGCTTTTGATTCACCTGATCCAGCTACAAAATAGCCTTCTTTTTCGTTCACAATGCGCCAGCCATGCCCTTTAACTGAGTCACATACTGTTACAATTCCTTCTTCTAAAAGTACACGACAAACGGTACTAATCCCCGCCTTATTTTGCGTTGACGTTGTATATAACACATGTTGATCTACACTTAAGTCTAAATAGCTACTTGCTTTCTGCTCGCTTTGACATGTGTGCCAATATGTTTTTTCACTCTCAATGCTTTCATCTATTTTACAAAAAGAAATATTCCCGCTAATCCCTTTGCACGATCCACTGGCTGCTACTAAATAAGAGTTGTGTAAAGTCAACGCTGAGATCATTTGATTCATCACGATTTTAATCCTCTTTAATTTACGTGTCTCCAAATTAAAGAGCCAAACACCACCATATTTAGCATGTATTTTCGTACCGATAAATAAGTAATGTTTATATAAAAACAACGATCGAATAGACGGTGCCCCGCCACCATACTCAAGAAATGGATGAATGGTTTCCCATGTCGAACCAAAATCATTCGAATGATACAACGTTTTATCTCCATGAGCAATGACAGTTCCTTCTATATTACTACACACATTCCAACTCGTTGCCTTTGTTGGAAAACGTTGAACTGTCCAATTCTCTCCACCATTCATACTACGAATAAAAATTCCTTCGTCACCTACACCATACACTACATTATCTTCGCTATGTAAATCCCTAATTCGTTTTTGAAAACCATTTAAAATTTGTTTCCATTCTCCGTTTTGTTCAATAAATAAACCATTATATGTAGTAGCTAACATAAGCTTCCCATCTCTTAACTTTGTAATAGCGGTCGCACTTAACATTGTCTCCACGTTGACACTCCCATTCTTAGAACTTCTCAGCAAATGCAATTGCAAAATTACTGCATTTTTCAACATCCTCTTCATCTTCTGGAGCTAGTTCGATTTTCAATCCTTCTTGTACAAGCTCTGCACCGCGTTCTACAAGCCTTTCTTCAAATATCGTTACCGCTTCACAAAACAGTTCATACGCCGTATCACCTGATCCAAATACCGCTACTTTCTTCCCTGATAAATCAATATTTTCTAAGTCCTCATGGAAATCTTCCGCTTCAAATGGCAATTCACCATCGCCCCACGTATAAGATCCTAAAATGATTCCATCATAAGCTAATAATTCTTCAGCATCCATGCCTTCCATTTCTTGCAATACTACTTCATGATCAAAAGCATCTAAACTAACTTTAATTAAATCAGCAATACTCTCTGTATTTCCTGACATACTTGCATAAGCTATTAAAATTTTCGCCACTTTGGCATCCCCCTCTAACAATAAACGATTCTCATTCTCATTATATTAATAATGATAATCAATTTCAATTGTATTTTTTATTATTTCTGTTTACTCAATAAAAAAAGCACAGATGACTATACAATCATCTGTGCTTTTTTATTACTTTTTAAAAATACCAAACGGCTTTCCAACTGGTAAAACAACTTTTCCGAAGTGTGTATTTAACACTGCTGCTGCTGAACCATAGAAAGATAATAATGAAATAAGAAGTTCTGAATATGCTGCTAAATTATGCATCGCATGCGGCATAACACCTAAAGTACTTAATGAAAGACCGATAAATAAGAAATCAATAAGGACGAAAATCATAAATAATACTTTATGTGTTTCCATTGCACCAATTGTCATAAAGATTGTGAAAATCAAATATCCGATAAAGGCTACACCAAGCTGTTTTGAATCTGCAGCTTGTGCTAATTTTTCGCCAAATACTCCAAGTTGAATTAACCAAGTCATTCCAACACCTAACCAAAATAGGCCGTATGCACCGAATGCTGTTGTACCGAACGTATTATTATGCTTTGCATCGTGAATGCACGCAAAGATTTGTGCAAATCCTCCTAAAAAGATTGCCCACGGTAATACTAGTGAAACGCCATCTGTTAAGCCTAACTTTTGAGATGATGCTACAAGTGTTACCATCGCTAATCCAAATAGACCAATTCCAGATGGATCTGCTGTTGTCATTTTCACATGATGTGTAGTAGTTTGATTGCTCATATAAACCTCCTGATTATAAACATACTCGAATACAATACTTAAATCAGAAGACTATGTCAATGGTTTTTTTTGTATGTTGTCAGACCTTATATTTTATAATGTTCTAATATACTTTCAACCACTTCATACGGTTTTATATTCACTTTTTCCAACTCGTGTATCGGTAACCACAATGGAATATAACTCCCTCTACCTTTCAGCTCGAATTCCTCAGCTTTACCACTTCCGAAAACTCCACCTATAATATGGGCGTTAAAATAATACTCCGTCCCTTTATACTCCAACTTCGCAATAAGATTCCTCACTTTTATATGTACCCCTAATTCTTCATAAGCTTCTCGCTTCGTTGCTTCTTCAGGTGTTTCTCCTTCTTCAATTCCTCCGCCTGGAAAAACATAATATGTTTCCCCTCCTCTAATACGTTTTATAAGAGCAATTTTCCCTTCCTGCACAATGACAGCCACGCCGCGATTTCTTATCATTTTATTACCTCAATACCAATCGCAACCGTTCCCCACTGTTCTTCTTGTTCTTTCGTATATATTTTGTATGTACTTTCTAACATTTCCTCTAAACTATCATTTTCACAATCCAATAATTTTTTATCAATTTGTTCGTACATTGCTTGGAAGCTTTCGTATCGTTTTATTTCTGTTACTTTTACAGTCATCGTTGCTGCTGTCGTAAGGTTTGTAAATACAATTTCATCGCCTTTGTTTATTAGTTGACGTTTTTTATCATATAAGCGTACTTCATATACTTTTTTTCCTGATTGAATTGACTGAAACGGTTTATTATATAAACCCATTTCGTATCTCATACAACCCACTCCTTTTTGTTCAATCCACCTACTAACACAGCTCACCTTGCTACATCTTGCATATAATATTCCATACGTATCGCTTAATTGAGAAAGGAGGCTGAAGAATCATGTTATATTTAAATCAAAAACCAGAATATAGTAAGTATGATATCGGTGATTATACTTATAGTAAAGTCGGACCAACTATTTTTTCTTGGAACGATGAAACGAAATTAAAAATAGGTAAGTTTTGTTCATTAGGAGAAGAAGTCGTTTTCATACTCGGCGGTGAGCATCGTGCAGACTGGATAACAACTTACCCATTCAATGCACTTTTTGATGAAGGAGCACATATCACTGGTCACCCTTCTTCAAAAGGTGATATCATAGTCGGCAATGATGTATGGATTGGTTATCAATCCTGCATTTTATCTGGTGTTACAATTGGTAACGGGGCCATTATTGGCGCAAAGAGTGTCGTTACAAAAGATGTACCTCCATATGCAATTGCAGCTGGTAATCCTGCAAAATTTATTCGATATCGCTTCCCGCAAGAAACAATTGACAAACTAGAGAAGCTCGCATGGTGGGACTGGGACATATCTGTTATAAAAGGAGCTATTCCATTTCTACTCTCCAACAAAATTAACGAGTTTTTTACCTCATCTGAAAAAGAATCTTCATGAAAAAAAGATCATCCTCTTTTTCTTGCAGGATGATCTTTTTATTTATCTGAAAGTGATTACAAGGCAAACATATAAATGGAATATTTCTAAAAATTACAGTTTATTTCACAAATTTGGTCTATCGTTGAAACAAACGGAATAACAACCAAGTTACTATCTATTATTTGTGTCACAGGTGGGAATACTGTACCTATTTGATATTCAAAACGAATGCTCGCTTCATTTCCTTTATAGTAAAAAGTGCTCTATACTTTGAACTCCCCCCACTTAACACTCTAACGAGCTGTTTGAAGTGGGGGATTCCTACGAACACCAAGGTATCCCTTAGTTTTATGAGTAGGCAATCCCCGTAATCCCTACGGTTAGGAGCCTTATGGCCTCTTTTCTCAGATTTTCCGCTGCGTTCACATCTCTATCATGATACATACCACAAGAAGGACACTTCCATTCACGCAGGTTCAGGCTTTTCACATCTTTATTTTTGTAGTCGCAATGCGAACAAGTTTGGGAACTAGCGAATGTTTTCGACACCACAATCACTTGTTTCCCATACCAGCATGCCTTATACAACAACATCGCTTTGAATTGTGACCATGATACTTCTTGAATCGCTTTCGCTAGTTTGTGATTCTGTAACATATTCGATACTTGCAAATCTTCTATCCCAATCACATCGTGGTTTTTGATGATCCTTGTAGAGAGTTTTTGCAAGTAATCCGTTCTTGCATTTTTGATTCGTTCATGAATACGAGCGACTTTCATTCGCTGTTTATGCCAATTCGCTCCGCCTTTTGTACGTCTAGATAGAATACGCTGGGCATGAGCCAGTTTCTTTTCTAATACCCGAGACCATTTTGGATTACCGAATACCTCACCCGTTGAAAGAATAGCAAAGTTTTTCACACCAACATCTATACCAACAGCGGAATCGGTCTTCGGCAATTCTTGTACTTCTGCTTCAGCAAGAATCGAGACAAAATATTTTCCACTTGGATTCCTTCTGACAGTAGCACTCAAAATTCGTCCTTCTACCTCACGATTTTTGACAAATTTGACAAGACCAAGTTTCGGTAACTTCAATTTATTATCTATAATCGCAATGTTTCCATTTGTATGTTTCGTTGTATAGGATTGGACTTTATTGTTTTTCGATTTAAACCGGGGTGCTTTGTTTTGTTTTTTGAAGAATCTTGCATACGAGTCAGCGAGGTTGTGAAGAGAAGATTGAAGAGCGATACTGTCCACATCTTTTAGCCATACAAATTCTTTTTTGAGAGTAGGTAATTGCGAAGAACAAGTGCCATAGGATAACCCTTTTCCTGTTTCTTTATATCTATCATTCCACTTTTCCAAAAAGTAGTTAAATACAAATCGTGAACAACCAATTGTTTTCATAATAGCGATTTTTTGTTCTAAACTAGGATAGATCCGAAACTGATACGCTTTATGGGTAAACACCGCTTTTCACCTCATTTCCTTTTTTTATTTGTTTACAATATTTTTCACGATATGCATGAGAACGATATCATGATATAGCAAAAAAATACTGATCACGTATCATTTCTTCTTTTTTGTCGAAAGTCCTCTGTCCCTTTCAAAAAAATATACAAATGAAAGAACTTTTACAATGAAACAATTTCGTAGATGGAAAAACGCCTCAGAGCTATAACATTTTCTTTCTATAGGAACGAACTGATTACGATAACGGTACCTGATACTGATTCTTCACCAAAAAGAACCTTTAGGCTGTTGCCTAACCGTCATTCAGCTCCCACCTACTCATTGGACCATGTCCTACCCATTCCTTGAGGTGGAAGTTCTCTGTCGAAAAATGATAGAATGTAGACAAACTATGCAATGTACTTTGTCCAACAAAATTCCGCACGTACGAGAGGAGCTTACGAAACTATGCGCTATGTTATCATAACAGGAACTTCACAAGGTTTAGGTGAGGCAATCACCGCGCAATTGTTAGAAGAAAACACGAGTATCATCTCTATTTCTAGAAGAGAAAATAAAGAGCTTACGAAACTCGCAAAACAATATAATAGCAATTGTGTTTTCCACTCCTTAGATATTCAAGATGTACATAATTTAGAAACGAACTTTAACGAAATCATTTCATCTATTCAAGAAGACACTGTATCATCTATTCATTTAATTAATAACGCTGGTACACTCGCACCTATGAAGCCGATTGAAAAAGCTGAAAGCGAACAATTCATTGCGAACGTTCACATTAATTTACTTGCTCCAATGATTCTTACATCTACTTTCATGAAACATACAAAAGACTGGAAAGTAGATAAACGCGTTATAAATATTTCATCTGGCGCAGGAAAAAATCCTTATTTCGGATGGGGCGCTTATTGTACGACGAAAGCTGGTGTAAATATGTTTACACAGTGCGTAGCGACTGAAGAAGGGGAAAAAGAATATCCAGTAAAAATCGTCGCTTTTGCACCTGGTGTTGTTGATACTAATATGCAAGCACAAATTCGTGAAACAAATAAAGAAGACTTCACAAATTTAGACCGTTTCATCACATTAAAAGAAGAAGGAAAACTATTATCACCTGAATATGTGGCGAAAGCTATTCGTAACTTACTAGAAACTGAAGACTTCCCTCAAGGCCAGGTTATTAGAATTGATGAATAACAAAAAGGCGTGCTAAATTAGCACGCCTTTTTGTTCTACTTCTCTAAAAATATAAGCACAGACTCCGCAATTTGTTCATAACCAATTTCTTGATAAATTTTATTCGATGTTGGATTTGCCAGGTCTGTATATAATGTCGTTGTTTTGTAACCTTCATCTAACATACGTTGACTAAGTGCCGCTACACAATTAGATGCGTATCCTTTTTTCCTTTCTTCTTTCGGCGTATACACGAAATTAATTGTTATATTATTTTTAGTTGGACGTGTTTTTGCAGCTACAGAAACAAGTTTTCCGTCTATTTCTAGACCGAATAAACGATGATTAGTGATTAATGTATGGGCCGTTTGTTCCGCTTCTTCTTTTGTAGTAGGAAGGTTCACATCTTCGCAAAATTGATATATCCATTTTTCTATTACAGGTAGCTCATCACTATTTATTTCTCGAAAAATCCCCTCCTCAGTCCACTTCTTCTTAACTTGTTGTAATGCATACACACCTTGTTCCATTACAACATTCATTTTCTTATTTTCTAACACCGCAATCTCTTCCGCTAATTTCTGTACAACTTTCTTATTACCGATCAATCCAGGAATATCCGGATATACTTTCGTTAACTCTTTTGCAAGCTCCTTGATATCTACTCCCATAACTTCAGAAGTTGCAACAATAATTTGTTTCTTTTCTTCTGTTTGAAGAAATACAATTGCAATTTCTTCCTCTTGTTTTGCTACCCCCATAAATATCGGTTGTTGGACCATTTGTAATACACCTAGTATGAGATTATTTTCCTGTTCATTCTTTTCTAAAAATGATATAACCTCTTTTTTAAAATTAACAACCTCTTCATATACATGTAACTGAAGCATCGACAATCTCTTCTCTCTATTTATGGTTTTATTAAGTATTGGCGATTAATTCATTAAATCCCTCTTTTACGATTCAATAATATTCGAAGCTAACATATTCAAATCATTTTCAGCTTGTAAAATCCTCTGTTTTTCCTTTTCAAATACCTCTTCTTCTTTTCGAAATAACTCTTTTCGATTGTTAATCATGCGCTCCATTTCTTTTTTACTCGGTCCACCATATACATTTCTTTTTTGTATAAAAGCTTCTGGCGATATAATTTCTTCCCACTCTTTTTCTAATAATTGTATTTTAAATTTTTCTTGTAAGTATATATTTACATCTTTGAAACATAATTCATGTAGCTCCTTTTTCTGTTCCAACGACATATTCGCAATAACACTTGCCGCATGATGAGCATGCCGAAATGGGATGCCATAGTTTTTCGTTAAAACATCTGCGAAATCTGTAATCGTAATTGCATGTTTATATGAACGTCTTTTTAAGGTATCCTCTTCTACTTTCATCGTTCGAATGACTGCATTCAAAATGCAAAATACACGAATAGCCTTTTCAATTCCTTTATATAAATACGGCTGCAAGTCATCTTCTGTATCGACAATATCACCAAATGGTGTATTATGAATCATTTGAAATACTGTAAATGCTTCCCCTAGAGCACTACTCGTAATTGCACGGGCGTGTTCAATCGAAACTGGATTTCGCTTTTGTGGCATAATACTACTAATTTGTACATATGGCCTTGCAACAGTAATACCATCATATTCTTTCGTCGCTAATAGTAAGAAATCATGAATCCATCTACCCGTATTCGTCATCATTACCATAAGTAACGAGCTAACCTCTAATAAATAATCCGCTCCAGCGACAGCATCATATGAGTTCTCAATTACATTAGTAAATCCAAGTAAATCGGCAACTCGCTCTCGTTTAATTGGGAAACTTGTTGTAGAAAGCGCAGCAGCTCCCATTGGCGATTGATTTAAAAGTTTGTACGTTTTTTTCATGCGTTCTAAATCTCTCTGCATCGTATCATAAATCGCTAACGTATAATGACCAAATGTTGTTGGCTGAGCTGGTTGTGTATGTGTATAGGCTGGCATAATCGTTTCCTTATAATCAGCAGCAAGTTGCAATATACTTTCTTGCAATAACAAATGATGTTCCATTAATCGTAGCACATATCGCCTTAAACTCATGCGATACATCGTAACACCCATATCATTTCTACTTCTACCAATATGCATATTACTTACAAAATCGCTTTTCGCTTCTTGAGAAATTAAATGTTCCACTAAAAAAAAGAGATCTTCATGCTGCTCTGTATAGAGCAATTGTTCTTTTGGAATTTCCTCAACCTTTTTTAATGCGTGTAATATAAATTTAGCTTCTTCCTTTTTCATTAAATTTTCTTCCGTCAACATCACAATATGTGCTTTATGCACTTGAAACATATCTTTCAATAAGTAATTTCGTTGAAAATTAAATACATGTTGTAATACACAATCCACATATGTTTTCCCAGGGAAATCAGCGCCTTCACTCTTGATAAACTCTTCTTTGCTTTGTTTCATCACTTTTTCCCCTTTCACCTCAGTATTACTACCCATCATACCCAGAGATAGGAAAAAGGTGCTTGTACACAAAAATAAACTCGGTGCTCTCTGCACCGAGTTTATTTAATAAAAGTCGCATCATACTTATCACTTTGCAACACTTGGAAGTGTAAGTTTGCTAAATGTTTCCGTATTTCTGCACTGTCATCTTCATTTAAATTATTTGCTAAGAACACTATTTCTGTACAGTTCCCGCGTTTGTCCATCGCATAAACTGCTTTTGTAACTGTCCATGGCGTATAGCCATTTTTTTGCCCTGCATGTCTAAATGTTTTACGGTATTTCTTAGCGCTCATATCTGTTTCAACGATATTGGCCCATACTTTTTCTTCTGCTTCTGTCAGGCCGCCTTTATGATTCGCCTTTTGAAGTAGTACCATATAATCGTTTGCAGAAGCAGCTGGCAATCGATCTGACCAAATTTTATCGTAACGTTCCTCTAAATAAAGAGGAATTTCCTTCTGTAATAATGGTCCCTTCTTTTTTAAACGCTCATGAATAATCATCGCATATTCACGATATTGCTCTTGAGACATTTCTTTTAACCTTTTCTCTATTTTATATTTCGGAACATGTAATTCTTTATGCAAATATCCAGGGATGTATAAAGATGAAACGATTGGAAATATTGGTTGATGTGCAGGAAGCGATAAACTTTGTAAATTCCGATTAATATTATCTAATCCTAACACTTCCATTAAGTACTCAGCATTTGCATTCGAGCTAAACCTAACCATTCCTCTTGCAACTTCTTCTAAAGAAACCGCTCCTTCAGTTATCTTGCCTTTCTTCTCCAAATAGCTTTGCCATCTATCTTGCGCTCCACCATCTGTATTCGGCACATAATAACGATTCACATCATTAATCGAAACGAAACGAGACGAATCAATTTTCCCTTCTGTAACTTGTCTCGTATATTCAAGCGCTACAATTAATTTCATCGTACTAGCAACTGGCAATACAACATTCGGGTTTACAGAATAAACAACTTTATCATTTCTCTTTACTAGAAGTGCACTATTTTTTTCATCTTTATGTTCTTCAATAAAGGATGCGATATACTGCGCATCATCATTATTTGAACTCCAAACTTTTTTCACTAAAAAATTACCCGATATTAGCAAAACGAAAATACCCACAATCACTGCGCATACTATAGTTTTTTTCAAGTAAAATTCCTCTCCTATTGTGTAACTCTTTCTCTCTATCTTAAAAAAACAAAATAATGGAGATGGTTATTTGAATAACCATCTCCATTATTTTAACTTGTATACTCCCATTATGTCTACGTCATGATTTTCACAAAATCCTCAAGGAATTTTTTATAATGTAATGACCAACCAATTCGCACCCAATTTTTTAAGGCTTTTGCATCAGGTTGAGGACGGAAATCTGCAATACTTTCTCCTTTTGCAATCCCTACTGTATCTACATCTACACGACGATACACATAATCCAATATTGAAGGATTCGCCGCGACCATCATTGTAACAACGTCATGTACCGGACTTCCTGTTATTTTCGGATTTAATTTTCTATAAGCTTTATAATAATACGTAAAAATCGGTTCAATTAATTTATTAAAACTCGTTTTAGAATGTTTCGTAATGTACTTTACCATCTCTGGCGTGATTATAGCTTCAGATGTAACATTAAGCGGCACCAACGTCACATTCTTGGCATTTTGCATGACTAATTGTGACGCAATAGGATCACCATGAAAATTCGCTTCTGCGACTGGTGTAACATTTCCAGGCATTAAAAAAGCACCGCCCATTATATAATATTCTTTCACATACTTCATCAATGGTTTTTCTAAAATAAATGCTGTCGCAAGTGTCGTTGACCTCCCGGCATCAACTATAATTAATTCTCCTTTATATTTTTCAAGAATGTCAAAAAACTCACAAAAAGGCCTTATATTTGGAGAAAGATTTTTTGGCGGTCGAATTGGTCCTAAACCTTCCGCCCCATGAATTTCTGGATAATACGTTGTAATATCTCCAGATAAAGGGATTTTCGCACCATTAATAATAGGTATATCTTCCCGCCCTGCCAGTTGCAATAAATATGCCGCATTACTTGTCGCCTTTTCTTGCGTTACATTTCCATATCCAGTTACTACACCAACAATATCAATATCAGGATGCAACAATCCATACATAATTGCTAAAGAGTCATCAATTCCTGGGTCTCCTAAAAATAATACTTTTTTCATCGCCCTCAACTCCATCCCCTCAATTGTTATTAATTTATGAATATTCACAGGATTACAGAATAAAAAGAACAAATTTATACGAAAAAACGCAGTCCTGTAAGGACTACGTTTTTCATCTAACCTATACTGTTTTTCTTCACAGCAACCATGCTTCCTAAGATATAAGCGATAAACGCAAAACAAATCGGGAAGACAACTGTATGTATACCGAACGGATTTGGATAGAAAAGATGAATGCACATATATGAGCTTACTCCAACTAAAATGGAGGCAAGCGCTCCTGTTGCATTTCCTTTCCTCCAATATAACCCTAATACAATCGGCCAAATGAATGCTGCTTCTAATCCACCGAAAGAAAATAAATTTAACCATATTAAAAAATCTGGTGGTTTAATTGCTGCTGCATAAACGAGCAATCCTACGATAGCCGTAATCCATAAACTTCCTTTTCTAATCGTACTGTCTGCCGCATCTTTATTTATGTAATTTACGTATATATCTTTAATGATTGATGAACTTACAAGTAATAATAGCGAGTTTACTGTAGACATAATTGCCGCCATCGGTGCAGCTAAGAAAACTCCAGCTAACCAAGGAGGTAACACTTCCATTGCGAGTAGCGGCATTACTTTGTCTGGTACCGCTATACCCGGAAGTACGACTCGTGCAAATACACCCGTTAAATGCGTACCAATCATAATTGTACCGACAACAATCGTCCCAATTATTAACGCTTGATGCATCGCTTTTGAATTTTTATAAGACATGGCGCGCACACTAATTTGCGGTAAACCGACAACGCCAATTCCAATTAAAATCCAAAATGATGTCACATATGATTTCGTTAAACTACCATCCGCTCCAAATGGTGTAATTAAATTCGGATTGATTTGAACAAGTTCCTGCATAATCTTTTCAATTCCACCACCGGCAATGACAGTAGCAATTAAAATGATTGTCGTTCCAACTAACATAATGATACCTAATAACGTATCTGATAAAGCAACTGCACGAAATCCACCAATTAATACATACACAAGTACAGAAAAAGTAAATAAAAATAGTGCTGTTGTATAAGAGAGACCCGTTAGTGACTCAATTAATCGACCACCGCCGACCCACTGAGCTACTGTTGCTGAAAATAAAAAGATAATAATACATACCGCAGAAAGTATAACAACTGCTTTATTATTGTATCTTCCCTTTAAATAATCAATAAGAGTAATAGCTTCCATCTTCCTAGCGATAATTGCAAACTTTTTACCGATAACCGTTAAAACGATATATCCTGTTACAACTTGAATCGCAGACAACAATACCCATCCAAGCCCCATATTGTAAGCAATACCAGGACCACCAATAAAGCTACTAGCACTACCGTATGTAGCAATCATTGTCATCGCTAATAATAAACCACCAAGCTCACGCCCACCTAAAAAATATTCTTGTAAAAATTTATTATGTGCGGTTGCTTGTACACGTCTTGAAGCATATACACCAATTAAAAATACAACGATAAACGAAATTATCATTGGAATGATTACATACCAATTCATCTATTATTCCTCACTTTTTTCTTCCTCATCGAGTGAAATATCTTGAAATACAAAACGAACAACTAAACTAAGTAAAATAACCATAACGATAAATCCAACGATACAGCTATAAAAAAACCATGCTGGAAAACCGAATACATATGTATATTCACTTGGATTTTTACTACCAAGCCCATAAGCAAATCCGTACCATATTATAAAATTAATAATTGCAAGTCCAAGACCAATTAACGCTTCTCTATGGGCGATTCGAAAGCGTGGATCATCATGATAATTCTTCATTTTTCTCCCTCCTCTCACGATGTATTATTGTACCACTGTTCCTCTAGTTTTTCCTACTAGAAAGCAAAAACAAGCAGGATTTTTTATAATTATATAGAAGATTCTCTTACATTACATATTTTTTACAATTGTAACACAAATGAAATTTGAATTTTCAGTATTTGTTAATTATGATTTAAATTAGAGGCTTTCCATCTAGTTCCTACATCCTTGATTTCGGAATAAACGCTGTCTCGTACTGCGTTTACATTATATTTTCAAGGGGGTTATACAATGAGTCAACTAGCTGTAAATCTTCATGAAAAGGTAGAAAAGTTTCTTCAAGGTACGAAAAAGTTATATGTGAATGGATCATTCATTGAAAGCGCTTCCGGCAAGACATTTAATACACCTAATCCAGCAACTGGCGAAACACTTGCCGTCGTTTCTGAAGCCGGTCGCGAAGATATTCATAAAGCTGTAGTTGCAGCTCGCATGGCTTTTGACGAAGGTCCTTGGTCTCGCATGAGCACTGCGGAGCGAAGCCGTCTTATGTACAAGTTAGCTGATTTAATGGAAGAACATAAAGAAGAGCTTGCACAGCTCGAGACGTTAGATAACGGAAAGCCAATCCGTGAAACAATGGCAGCAGACATACCACTTGCAATTGAGCACATGCGCTATTATGCTGGCTGGGCGACGAAAATCGTTGGTCAAACAATCCCTGTTTCCGGTGATTTCTTTAACTATACACGCCATGAAGCTGTTGGTGTCGTTGGTCAAATTATTCCTTGGAACTTCCCGCTTCTTATGGCCATGTGGAAAATGGGAGCAGCGCTTGCTACAGGATGTACAATCATTTTAAAACCTGCAGAACAAACTCCACTATCTGCTCTATACTTAGCTGAATTAATTGAAGAAGCTGGATTCCCGAAAGGCGTTATTAATATCGTTCCTGGATTCGGTGAATCAGCTGGACAAGCTCTCGTTAATCATCCACTCGTTGATAAAATTGCATTTACCGGTTCTACTCCAGTCGGTAAACAAATTATGCGACAAGCATCTGAATCCTTGAAACGTGTTACTTTAGAGCTTGGTGGTAAATCACCAAACATTATTTTACCAGACGCTGATTTATCTCGCGCAATCCCTGGTGCACTTTCTGGTGTTATGTTTAACCAAGGGCAAGTATGCTCTGCTGGATCACGCCTATTTGTTCCGAAGAAAATGTATGATAATGTCATGGCAGATCTCGTCCTCTATTCTAAAAAATTAAATCAAGGTGTCGGTCTTAACCCTGAAACAACAATCGGTCCTCTCGTTTCGGAAGAACAACAAAAACGTGTAATGGGCTACATTGAAAAAGGGATTGAAGAAGGCGCTGAAGTACTTTGCGGAGGAAATAATCCATTCGATCAAGGCTACTTCATTTCTCCTACAGTATTCGCTGACGTAAATGATGAGATGACGATCGCAAAAGAAGAAATTTTCGGTCCAGTTATTTCTGCAATACCGTTTAACGATATTGATGAAGTAATTGAACGTGCAAATAAATCACAATTCGGCTTAGCGGCTGGTGTGTGGACAGAAAATGTTAAAACAGCACACTATGTTGCAAGTAAAGTACGTGCTGGTACAGTTTGGGTAAACTGTTATAACGTCTTTGATGCAGCATCTCCATTTGGAGGATTTAAACAATCCGGTCTTGGTCGTGAAATGGGATCATACGCATTAAATAACTATACAGAAGTGAAGAGCGTTTGGCTTAACTTAAATTAATGAGAAAGAACCTGACCTACCTGGTCAGGTTCTTTTCATTATGTATGCCTTTAAACTTGCAGTCCTCCGCTCACATTTAATACTTCTCCTGTAATATAGGATGCGTATTCTGATGCTAAAAAGGCAGCTGCGTTCGCAATATCTTCTGGCGTTCCAATTCTACCAACTGGAATTGCGCCGACCATCTTTTCTTTCACTTTATCTGGTATCGTTTTTGTCATATCTGTATCCATAAATCCTGGGCAAATTGCATTACACGTAATACCGAAACTTCCAACTTCTTTCGCTGCCGTTTTCGTTAAACCGACAACTCCAGCTTTCGTTGCAGCATAATTTGCCTGCCCAATATTCCCCTCTCTACTTATAGAAGAAATATTAATAATTCTTCCATATCCTTGTTGTCTCATATAAAGAAGTGCTGGTTGCATACAATAAAAAACACCAGTTAAATTCACTTGTAATACTTGTTCCCACGCAGACTTCTCCATTTTATGTAACATGGCATCTCTTGTAATTCCAGCGTTATTTACTAATATATGTAATGTACCGAATTTTTGAACCGCATATTCAATTAACGACTTCGCTTCATTTTGATTACTCACATCACATCGATATAAGCTCACTTCATATCCTTCATCCAATAACTCACGTGTCGTTTTTTGTAACTTCTCTTCATTTACATCGCTAATTAATACTTTCGCCCCTAGTTTTGCATACACCCTTGCAATCTCTTTGCCAATTCCCTGTGCAGCTCCTGTTACAACAGCTGTTTTCCCGTTTAAAAACTCCATCCCTATCCCCCATTTCTATTACTTATACTGTATATTTCGGCTTTTTACTTTCCAATTCCTCTTTGCATAAAAAAGTCTATTTGTGTCAAACTAACTTTGCAACGTCGCATAAAGTGAAACTTTAATCAGTGGGGATTTTCTTCATCCCCCACTGATTATCAGCTCTCACCAATCGGACTTTTATGGGCAGTTGATCCCCCACCTAACTTCTTTGCTTTCACTGAATTTTAAGATGGGGGTCTTACTGCCCATTAAAGCGGGATAAAGTGCAAGGAGATTGTGTCGAATGAACAAAAAAAATTTCAAACAAAACAAAGCTACTGATGGCATTGATGTAGAGTTCTCTCGTGAACTTGCTGACCACAATGACTTAGAAGCAAACGCACGTGCAAATGCCGCTGATGCACGTCAAAAACGCCAGTCAACAGAAAAATAAGGAAGCACAACCTTATTCTTTTCAACAGGGACCTACTACCCGACGAAATAAACCGAGAGATATCTCTCGGTTTATTTTCTATATTTTTTTATATAATGTGCCAAAGTAAGTAGTGGATATATATGGGCATAGCTATGATATCTAATATAAAACGCACCTGGTAAACCTGTTCCAGTAGGATATCTTTCATTCACATAAGGATTCGAAAGCAAATATGAAACACCTTTTCGAATAGCTGGCGTTTCTGTATCATAGTAAGAAATGAGAGCATCTAACGCCCATGCAGTTTGGGATGGTGTACTAAATGGTAAAGTAACGAACCTTTTCTCCACACTACTGTGGCATGATTCTCCCCAACCACCATCTTCATGCTGTATATGTTCAAGCCATGAAGCTGCTCGTTTTAATGAAGGATTGCTAGACGGAATTCCGAGTGACCGTAAACCAGTCATAACAGCCCAAGTACCATATATATAACAAATCCCCCATTTCCCATACCATGATCCATTTTCCTCTTGTACATTCATTAACCAATTTATTGCCCTTTGTATCTGTTTCTCAGGCAATTCGTTTTGTGCATACGTCCCGAAAAACTCTAGCACTCTCCCCGTAATATCTGGCGTAGAAGGATCTGTAATCATATCACTTGCATTTTCGATTGGTAATTTTGCTAATAATTTGCTCGTCACACCTTTTTCAAATGCTCCCCAGCCACCATCATTATTTTGTAATCCTTTAATCCAATTGACCCCTTTCTTCCAAGCATTATCTATATTTTTGTTTCCTCTACTTCGTGCCAATGCCCTTAGCACAGCTGTTGTATCATCTATATCTGGAATTGTCGTATTCACATCCGAAAAACCCCAACCGCCAGGAGTAAGCGCCGGAGCATGTACGCTCCAATCAGCTTTTTTTGTATGCTGTTTTTTTAATAAATACGCTGTTGCACTTTGAATCATCTTATTATCCTTTGAAACTTGAGCCTCTTGTAACGCATAGCTTAGTAAAGCTGTATCCCACACGGTTGAAGGAGAGTTTTGCAAATGATTCCCTCTTTCCATCTTCCATATATAAGATGTTATCCCAGCTATAGCCTTTTGAATCATTGATGATTGAAGAGAATGCCCTAACGCAAGTAAAGCATAAATCATATAAAACGAGGCAGTTGCGTAACTATATAACGTTCCATTTTCATCGATACGCTCTTTCATAAAACGTTCTATTTCCTCATATCCTTTATGATGTAACGAAAGTGGATACGATATAATTTGTTTTACATCACTTAATAACGTTTGAAAAACTGGAGACCGATCCTCCCGAAACCATTCTCCGCCTCCGCCCGCAATGTGATTTAAATTTGGTAATAGCTTTTTCCCTACTCGAAATCTTTTATTTAAACATAGCATCATCGGAATTAAATGAATACGTGCTGAGCTACTTAATTCAAATATACTAAAGGGGGAATCATTCTGTAGAAACATAATTGGTGTTGGTAAATGAAAGAGTGAAGGATATTCATATTCTCCATGAATTGCTAATAAAAACTTCGTCATAAAATGAGCACGCGCCACACCACCGCGTTCCTTAATAAAATTTTCTGCTCGTTTCATATTCGCATCTTCTTTTGTATATTTTTTCGATGCAAGTAAGGCGGCATAAGATTGAATTGTAGCTGATAAATTACCTCCTACTTCATCTTCGTGCAATTTCCATGTTCCTTCATTTGTTTGGAGTGATGCTACTCTTTCTACGAACGGTTCTATCTCTTTATCTCTACCTAATAATTTTAATAAAAAAATCATATGGCAATCTGTTAATGGAGCTCCTTCAAAACAAAATCGCCACGTACCATCTTGCCATTGCATTGTTTGAAGTGCAGTTGCTCTTCTCACTATTTCTTCATGCGCTTTTTCGTATAATAACAAGTTACTCACCCACCCTTTCGAAATCCGTATAACGATATTCAAGAAAGTAGCTGAATATGTATGAATACAAAGAAAAGCAGAACATATAAAATGTTCTGCTCATAAACAATATCCTACTCCGACAATAATCCCTAATAAAGCACCAACTACTACTTCATACGGTGTATGCCCGACAAGTTCATTTAACTTCTTATATTCCGTTTGTCTACCGTGAAAAAACTCATTCAATATTTTCGCTTGTTTACTTACTGCAAGCCTTACTCCTGAAGCGTCATACATAACTATAATGGCAAAAATAGCAGCAATTGCAAATAAAGTACTTTCCACACCTTCCACAACGCCAACACCTGTCGCCAGTGCTGTAACAGTTGAAGCATGAGAACTTGGCATCCCACCTGAAGCGAAAAACTTTGCAAAATCAAATTCACCCGTTTTGACTAATTTAAAAATCACTTTCGTAAACTGTGCTAAAAACCATGAAATTACAGCGGCCATAAGCGGATCGTTATGTAAAATTGTTTCCACGTTCTCAGCTCCCTACTAGCTATAATGGAAATCCTTTATAGTATCAGTATAAAGAAAAATGCGTAGAAAATACTACGCATTATGATACTTTTGCTGATTTATTTTTTATAAATTTCGGTTGTTTCTGCACTAAGAACTTTGTTTTCGCTACCGAGAATACAAACAATGCAACCCATATACAGAAAAATGCAATCATATGAGTAGATGTGAAATGTTCACCAAATACGAACACACCTAAAATTAAACTAATCGTTGGTGCAATATATTGTAAAAAACCTACCATATAAAGCGGAATAAGTTGTGCTCCTTTTGCAAAATAAAAAAGTGGTAGAGCTGTAACAATGCCCGCTCCTATTAATAATAATGTCGATGACATTGAGATAGAGCCAAATGAGCCGAAACCATGTACTCCTGTCATTACTAAATAAATAATCGCAAACGGCGTTACTAACATCGTTTCCATCGTGAGTCCAATTGTCGCATCATAGTTTAACAATTTTTTCGTTAATCCATATAATCCAAATGAAAGAGCAAGTGATAAAGAAACCCATGGAATAGCCCCGAAACGTACTGTTAAAATGATAACTCCTACTCCAGCTAAACCAACTGCAACGTATTGCCAAAAGTTTAACTTTTCCTTTAAAACGACTGTACCAAGTAAAATACTAATAAGCGGATTAATATAATAGCCAAGACTTGCTTCAATGACATGATTATGATTAACGGCCCATATGTAGACAAACCAGTTTCCGCTAATCAAGACTGAAGCTATTGTTAATGACATTAATAATTTAGGTCGTTTAAAAAGATTCACGAACTCCCCAATAAAGTGACGAAATCTCTTCGTAACACCTAATACGATTAACATAAACACGAATGCCCAAACGATGCGGTGTGCTAATATTTCATCTGCTGGAACTTCCTCAACCCATTTCCAATAGATTGGTAGGATTCCCCACATCGTATAGGCACCAGCCGCATATATGATCCCTTTTTTCTGCTGTGCTGATTGACTCCCCATCTTCCTTTTCTCCTCTTCTCGTTTTTCTCCATTATACGGTCCCACGTGCTCACTTTACCAATAATCAATCTTCAATTCTTTCGACATTTCTCATACAGCAAAAAATAAACATATTGTGATAACGACAAGTAACGGTATACCGAAAACAAATTTCTTTTTATGAGTTTTATGGTGAAACATATACATACCGATCCAAGCACCAACTGCGCCCCCAGCTGCCGCTGATAAAAACAACGTACTTTCTGGCGTTCTCCACTGTTTCTTCTTCGCTTTCCGTTTATCAAGCCCCATAAGGCTAAAAGCTATAACGTTAATAAGAATAAAATAAATCCATTTCATCGCTTTCTCTCCCTATGAAAAATTCGCTTAATCGTAACATGAAAAAACGATGGAAACAACTGAAGAACACTTTTTATCAAACTAGTTTAATTCATTACTTGCATATTTATATAACCAATTAAAATCGCAGTTATAGCAATTAAATAGAAAAATGTTATGAGCAAAATCTTATACTTCATTTCCTTCACCCACAACCCTATCATCGAAAAAACTTCTCTCAATCACTTTTTCATCAAAGTGAAGAACTACAATTAGCCCTACATATAAAGAAACGAAATTTAAAAACCATTCCCCATTATCATCCTTATTAGCTAAACATTTAAATATCTCTTGAAATTGCATACGCTCGTCTATAGCAACAACCGGTCGCACACCAAAATATTTCAATACGAAATGTAAATCAAGCTGCACGGATAAGGATAAAATATATTTTAATAACTCCGTATAATGAGCAACATTTTTTTGACTATATAGCTTCACGAGCTTTTGATGTAAATGAGCAATCGATAATTCTTCATCAGTCATTTTTGTTGCTTCTATCGTTTCAATCATCTTCTTCATATTCATTACATTTACCCCTCCTGTTACAAAACAAAAGCCAAAGCGTATTTATTTTATAATCAGCAATAATTGAGTATTTCTCGTCTCTCTTTCTTCTTCACTAACTAAGTCATACTTTTTTAGAAGATGAAAGACATCATTTAATATTTCCTGTGAATGATTACCTTGCAAAAATCCCTTTACCTCTTTAAAAATAACTTCTGGTAAAAAACTCTTTTGACTTTCAAGCTTATTCATTACATCTTCAATAGAATGATCGATATTACACCCCATAATAACATTCCTCCTCTATCCTTTATAAATAATATCTTCCGCTAACGATGTAAACACTTCTCCAACAAGAGAATCTTCATCATATACAGATGAACCATTATTTTCTTCACGTTTTGCAAAAGGTACTTGTGCGATTACTTCTGTTTTCAATTGTTCTGCCAACATTTCGCCGCCGCCTTTGCCGAACAGATAATTTTTCGATCCATCTTGTTCTTCGTAATAAGCCATGTTTTCCACAATACCTAAAATCTCGTGTTTCGTATGTTTTGCCATTACGCCTACTCTAGATGCTACGAATGAAGCTACATTATGCGGAGTTGTAACGATAATTTCTTTCGCCTGCGGAATCATTGCTGCAACATCAATGGCAACATCTCCTGTACCAGGTGGTAAATCAAGAAGTAAATAATCTAATTCTCCCCAGTGCGTATTCGCAAGGAAATTTTGAATCCATTTATTTAACATCGGTCCGCGCCACATAACCGGATTATTTCCTTCTGTAAAAAATCCCATAGACATAATTTTAACACCGTGACTAATTACCGGAATTGCTGTTTGATCAATCATCGTTGGTTTTTGATTGGTTTCCATCATAGCTGGAATGCTAAAACCATATATATCTGCATCTAATATCCCCACTTTTTTGCCCATACGAGCTAAAGCCGTTGCAAGATTAATTGTCACAGTTGATTTTCCGACTCCACCTTTTCCGCTCGTTACAGTAAGAAATTGTACCCCTGAATCAGGACGGAGCATGTTCGGCATACCAGTTTCTGTTCTAGTATTTTTCTTTAACTTCTCTGTTAAGTCTGCACGTTCTTCACTTGTCATAGAACCGAATGTTAAATCTACTTTAGATGCACCAATTGCGTAAAGTGATTCTTCAATATCTTGTTGAATTTTTGCTTTTAACGGACAACCTTGAATCGTTAGCACTACTTCAAGTTTAACCTCTGTTCCATTCATTTGTATATTTCTAACCATGTTTAACTCTACAATACTTTTGTGTAATTCTGGATCCTCTACATGTTTTAACGCATTCATTATTTGTTCTTGAGTAAGCATAGAACTCATCCCTTCTCATATTCGAATTTATATACATTATCTTCTTGTCGTTGCGAGAAACGCTTATTATCCACCACTAACAGGCGGGATGAATGCGACAATATCTCCAGCTTGTATCATCTCTTCATTCGTTACAAACTCTTCATTAACAGCTACCATCACTCTATCAAGCGATTGTAAACAATAGTTTGCTTTGAGCCAGCCTTTTAATTGCTGCACAGTCATTTCTTGTTTTTCGGAAATTACTAATCGATCTAATCCGACTTCCTCACGCAAATTTGCAAACAGTAAAATTGTAATCATTTTCTCATTCTTCCTTCTTCGGTTTTCCATCTGGATAAGGTGTATTTTCAAGCTGATCTCCAATCCACATCGTTCCATCTTCCCAAAATTCTTTTTTCCATATTGGGACAATTCGCTTTATCCGTTCAATTGCGTATTCATTCGCTTCATAAGCTACTTTACGATGCGGTGATGAAACTGCAATAACTACCGCAATATCCATTATTTCTAGCCGTCCTACTCGGTGCGTAATTGCTACTTTTGCGTCTGGCCACTTTTCATTTATTTCTTCCCCAATTCTCGTAAGTTGTTTTACTGCCATCGGTTTATATGCTTCATACTCTAAATGCAGTGTTCGTTTTCCTTTTGTTAATTCTCTCACTGTACCAATAAAAGTTGTAATCGCACCCGCGTCTCTTCTTGCAACCTTATTCGTTACTTCTTCAACTACAATCGGTATATCTACAATTTCAAATAGCACTTGCCCCATTAGAATCACCTCTCACTTTATAAAATGTCCAAGGCCATTCACTACCTTCGTTATCTTCCAACAAGAGCACATCTACGAACATATCTTTTTTATACCCTCTCGTACCACCTGGAAGTACAATAAATATATTTGTCTCCGCTAGAGAGGAAACTGAGCTAGATTTATCAAACCCTGACGGATAAGCGATTAACTGCCCTTCGTTATATGTTAGTTTTCCTCGTACAAACCTTGTAAATGGATTTGGCTTTAAAAAATCTTCTCCTAATAACGCTTTTTCTCTTTTTACATGTGCTTTTTCACTAAACATATACGTTCGAATACAAGGTCTTACAAACAATTCAAATCCTACGTAACAAGCAGATGGATTTCCTGATAAACCGAATAATAACTTGCCATTTAATTGCGCTACAGTCGTAACACTTCCTGGCCGCATTGCAACTTTATTGAAAAGAACTGATGCACCTAATTTTTCATATATAGCTGGCAAATAATCGTAATCCCCTACTGATACACCACCTGTTGTAATGAGCATATCTACTTGGCTTAATGCTTCTTTTACAGCCGTAAAACACGTATGAAAATCATCGCTAAACTTCCCAAAATATTTTACTCTTCCGCCTGCTCTTCGGATTTGAGACAATATCATATACGTATTACTATTTCGGATTTTCCCTGGCTGTAATGAATCGTTTACATCCAGTAATTCACTGCCAGTCGCTAATAGTCCAATTACAGGCTTTCTCGCAACTGGCACCTCGCTATACCCGAACGTAGCAAGAAGAGCTGAAATACCTGGATTAATGTATGTTCCTTTCTTTGCAAGAACCGTTCCTTTACGAGCATCTTCACCTTGAAAAGAAATATTATCGCCCGCTTTGAATGACCGCTTCAATTCCATATACTTACTGCCAGCCTCCTCGTATTGACGAGTCAGCTCTAGCATAACAACTGCATCACATCCATTCGGAATTTGCGCTCCCGTCATAATTCGAACTGCTTGAAACGGACCTACTTTCTCATCGAATAGCGATCCTGCACCAATTTCACCCACTACTTCAAATACAATTGGCGTTTCATAACTTGCTAAATTCGTATCTTCTGCTCTAATAGCAAATCCGTCATACGGTGAACGATTGAATGAAGGTACGTCATGGTCAGCTACTAAATCCTCCGCTAATACACGTCCGTAAGCTAATTCAATAGGTAGTAGCTCCTTTAAACCCTCATTAGCAAATTCCATTACTTTACGAACAGCTTCTTCAACCGTAATTGGCACTCTTCTTTCCATTATTGACAACCCTTTCTATTAACCGAATACGCGATAATATAACTGTTTCGCTTTTAAAATATCATTTGTACCATGAATGAAAACACGACCATCTCGAAAAATAACGACGCGGTACTCATCTAGTTGGCAAGATAGTAAATACGGATTCCGATCTACTTTCCCCAGTTTATTTAATACTTTTTCTATATCATCAAAATTGTACTGTCTATTTTCTACCGGTCTAATTTGAACTGTATTTCTTCCGCACAAAACAGCTACCTTCGTTTGGTTTTCGTATGATAAATAAGGATAAGTTCCATTCAAACCACATGAGAGACAAGCGTCTGTTTTTATTTTCCCTAGTTTTATAAAATGGTTTTGATTACTCCATATATCAAACATGAAAAATGTTTTTCTAATAGCTGAAAAATCTTCTACTAAAATTTTGAGTGCTTCCGCCACTTGATATGCTGCAACGATTTGAACAGTCGGGCTAATAATTCCAGTTGTATCACACGTCACACCTGTAACTGGAACGTTCTTCAGCACACAATGTAAACACGGTGTCTCTTGCGGAATAATTGTATAACTCATACCGTACGAGCCAACGCAAGAACCATATACCCACGGGATATTATGTTTTTGTGATAAATCATTTATTATAAATCGGATATCGAAATTATCTGTTGCATCAATTATTACATCAACATTTTCTAGTAGTCCTTCCAAGTTTTCTGCACATGCATCCATTACGAAAGCATCTATTTGTACTTCCGAATTAAGTTTTTCTAGCCGATTTTTAGCAGCAATTGTTTTTGGCAATTTCTCTCTCGCATCTTCTTCAGAGTACAGTTGTTGCCTTTGTAAATTACTCCATTCAACGTAATCACGATCAATAATCGTCAACTTGCCAATACCTGCACGTACGAAACTTTCAGCACTTGCACTTCCTAATGCACCAGCTCCTATAATTAACACATGTTTATTTCGAATTTTTTCTTGCCCTCTATTCCCAATTGGTTTGAACAACTGTTGTCGTGAATACCGCTCAGCCATTGCATACCCTTCCTCTCACGAACTCTATTTCATATTAGAATGTTGTTTTTGATAACAAGCAAAGTAAGCAAATCCAACAAATCCAGCTCCTCCAATTACATTTCCGATAAAAACAGGAACAAAATTTCTAGCAAGATCCATCCACGTCAGATGCCCTGCAAAAATGACTGCTGAGATGACGAACATATTTGCTACTACTTGCTGAAATCCAATCACTACAAATGCCATTATTGGAATCCAAATTCCGATTATTTTTCCGACAAAATCACTCGTCCCATAAGCGAGCCAAAGCGCCAAACAAACGAGCCAATTACACCCAATTGCTAAAATTAAAGTTCTCCCAAATGATTCGTGTAACTTGCCTTCCGCTATCGCTACTGTTTTATTTAAATAATCCCCTTCTGTTAATCCGCCAAGATGCCCGAAACAATACGCTACGAAAATAGCTCCTACAAAATTCATGAAAGTAATCCAAATCCAGTTATTCAGCACACTTACGAATGTAATTTTCTTTGCATAAAGCGCCATAGACATTGACATCATATTTCCGGTAATTAATTCTCCTCCTGCTAATACGACGAGCATGAGTCCAACAGGAAAAACCGCGCCCCCTAAAACATTTACTAAACTCCCCCAGTGCTCAGGTAAATTACCTAAAACGCGAATGTTAAGTAAAAAACCGAGCGAAATAAATGCTCCTCCTAAAAAACCGAGAATAAGCATTGCTGGCAAGGTCTGACTTACTTTTTGAACACCGGCCTCAATAACAAGCTCAGCAATTTGTTCCGGTTTATGAAATGACATTACCAATTCCTCCATTTTCTCCAAATAAAAAAGCAGCTTCAAAAAACCTCTTCAAAATAAAGGTTTTTGAATGCTGCTTAATTTCTCTGCACATCTTTTACAGAGAGATCAATCATCACTTTTACTATAAAATAGAAAATCTACAATTCTTGTACACCTTCCATTTTTCACTTTTATGTCAACTTTATATTAACCACCGATATGTGACATTTCAATTTTAGGCATAGCTTTTTTATTACTATTACTTAACCGTTCATCTGAATAACGGTCTTCTCGGTTGTTCCATATGTCGCGTACGACATCTGTTATTTCCTCGTCAGTGTAGTCAGATCGAAGCAGTTCTCTCAAGTCATTTCCTTTAGAAGCGAATAAACAAGTATATAATTTTCCTTCTGCAGAAATACGAGCTCTCGTACATGAAGAGCAGAAAGAATCTGTTACTGATGAAATAACACCTATTTCTTCATCACTTCCAATATAACGATAGCGAGTCGCAACCTCACCTGCATAATTCGCTTCTATCCGTTCTAATGGCATAACTTGATGAATCATATCTACTATTTCTTGTTTAGATACGACCTCTTTTAACTCCCAACCGTTATAATTTCCAACGTCCATATACTCAATAAAACGAAGAATATGCTTGTTTTCCTTAAAGTATTGCGCCATCTGCAAGATGTCCTGTTCGTTTTTCCCCTTTTGAACGACCATGTTTATTTTAATTTTCATTCCAACTTCAGCTGCAGCTTGTATGCCTTCCAGAACCCTTTGTACTTTGCTTCTATTACCATTTAAATAGAAAAACCGCTCTTCTTCTAAGGAATCTAAACTAACTGTCAACCGTGATAAACCCGCCTTATATAAATCAGGAGCAAACTTTTTAAGTAACGATCCATTGGTTGTTAAGCCGATATCCTCTACACCATCTATTTTATTAAGACGCTCAATAAGCTGTGGAAGACCTCTTCGAAGTAACGGTTCTCCGCCTGTAATCCGTAATTTTCTAACACCTAAAGAAACGAAAATACGCGTTATCCTTTCAATTTCATCAAAAGATAAAATTTTATCATTAGACAAAAACGAGTAATCCGGACCAAATATTTCTTCTGGCATACAATATCGACAGCGAAAATTACAGCGATCAGTAACTGAAATACGTAAATCCTTTAACGGACGTTGTAGTTTGTCTAATGTGACAGATTTCATATTTATTGCCTCGCTTTTAATTATTTTATATTTAAAACACGCTCTGGGTGCGTATATACATTTAAGGATTGATTCCGAATAAATCCTATCGTAGTAATACCTAATTCTTCTCCTAGCTGCAAAGCTAACTCAGTTGGAGCTGATTTTGACAATATAATTTCACAACCAATTTTTGCAACTTTCAATAATATTTCCGAAGAAATACGACCGCTAAAAACAATGATTTTATCTCCTATAGAAATATTATTTTTTAAGCAATAACCATAAATTTTATCTAACGCATTATGCCTTCCGATATCCATTCGACTTAAAATAATACCATTCACATCACATAAAGACGCATTATGAACGCCCCCTGTATGACGAAATGTCTCCGCAGATTGTTGCATTTCTTTCATTAATCGAAAACAGTCTTCTGCAGTAACTTGTACATGCACGCCATTCATTTTCTTTGCGCTTAGTGCATCATTTGCAAAGACAAATCCTTGTCTACTCATACCACAGCATGAAGTAATGTAACGTTTATTTTGCATTTGTTCGTAATACGGATTTACTTTTGCCGTCGTGACATGTACAAATCCTTCTTTCTCTTGTACCCATATGTCATCAATATCTTCATACTTCCGAATGATTCCTTCAGATGCTAAGAAGCCTATTACCATATCTTCTATATATTCTGGAGTACTAACCATTGTAACAAACTCCTGTCCGTTCATTTTAATCGTGACTGGAAACTCTGTTACAATGCTGTCCTCTATATGTTTAAACGCCCCTTGTTCATAACGAAAGATTTCTCTTTCTACCTGTATCGGTTTCACGATCAGTATCCTTCTCTCACGTTATATTTTTATCAAAAACAAATACCGAAACTGCAATATCTTCTTCTACTTTCATATCTGAAAATAGGTTCACTAATTTCGCTCCAACAAGTTCCTCCAAATGTTCACGGGAATTTACAGCATACACTTCTTGAATCATTTTCGTTCTAGCCATATGAACCATTTCCGCACCGTCCATCGTACTTGAAATGAATTTTTCAGTAGGTGTTAAGTTTCCATAAAGAGTCGCAATCGCCATATTTTCAGCAAAAACAGTATGAATTCGTTCTGGTCCTTTTCCGAAAAGTTCCTTTCGAAGTTTTCGTATCATATCATTAAATTCATGTACTTTTTTTGACATACCATTATACCTCCCACAAACCTCATTTTACTTTATTATATATTTTACCAAAATGAGCCTTCCGCCCAAACTATTTCGTACAACCATTTGGGCGAAAAGGTTCACTTCATGAAGTTTATTCTTCTTTTAATCCTTTTCCCATACCTTTTAAGAAATGAAGCCCAAACCCGATAGCACGGTTAATATCTGGGTCTTTCAATACTTTCATAAGATCGAATACTCCTACTTTTTTATTACTCTCTAGATGTTCATTACCTTTTTCTAGCCCTACTAATAAGCTACCTATAAGCTTTTTCGTAAGCTCCGGATCAAGTTCTGTTAAAGCACCGGCAGCCCCCATCATATTATTAATTAAATTTGTAACAGGCTCACGAGTCACTTGGCCAAGAACAATCTTGGCGATTGGTTCTTTCGCCTTTAGCATAGAATTTGCTGCTTCTAGCATGCCAATATCATTCAATTCCCCTACTATATTAAACATTTGATTTAGAGCGTCTTCATTATTAGCTAGAAGCTCTTTTAAATCATCTAATTTTTGCTGTTTTATTTCTTCCTCAGTTAATTCTTGTTTTTGAATCATTTTTATAGGTGCAGCCATATTTTTTTCCTCCTACTTATCCGTTAAATGCACATACCCTGGACGTGCCCACTTACGATGTACCTCAATACCGGATTGAGGATGACGTTTTTTATTACGCGGGTTCGCTTTTGGCATCGGATTTTCGCCATCAACTTCTAGTACTTCCATACGCACTTTCGTCTGTTTATAAGCAGGTGTGTTCGTACGCGTATCAACCGCAGGACCTGTTAAGAAATTAATTGCTGTTTCATTATCTGTAGAGTTCATCGGTAAATATAACTCATTCGCTTTTACACGGTCTGTTACAAGTGCACGTAATTTTAACGCTCCAAACGGAGAGACAAGACGAACTAATGAACCTGTTTTCACTCCACGTTCTTTTGCAAGTGCTGGAGAAACTTCAACGAAAACGCCAGGCACTTTCGTTTGAATACCTGTTGATTTATTTGTCATATTCCCTTCATGGAAATGCTCAAGCATACGACCGTTGTTAATATGAAGGTCGAACTCCGCTGGGAATTCAGCTGGGCGTACCCAGTCAGCAATCGCAAAACGAGCTTTTTTATCTGGGAAGTTAAATCCGTCTTGGAAAAGGAGCGGTGTATTCGTTCCATCAAAACTTCCCCAATGGAAACTATTCCATCCTTCAAGCACTTCATAGTTTGCTTGTGAGAATAGTGGTGATAAACTTGCCATTTCAGCAAAAATTTCACTTGGATGACTATAATTCCAGTTTGCACCTAATTTATTCGCAATCGCCTGCACAATCCACCAGTCTGGTTTCGCATCTCCAAGCGTAGGAAGCACTTGATATAGTCTTTGAACACGGCGCTCTGTATTTGTGAAAGTACCTTCTTTCTCAAGAGACGGTGCTGCTGGTAATACAACATCTGCATATTGAGCCGTTTTAGATAAGAAAACATCTTGCACAACGAAGAAATCAAGGCTTGATAATACTTCATGTACATGGTTCGCATTAGAGTCTACAAGAGCCATATCTTCTCCGACAAGATACATAGCTTTCATTTTCCCTTCATCAATTGCGTGAAGCATTTCAATATTATTAAGACCTGGTTCACTATTAATTTTCACTCCGTAAGCCATTTCAAATTTCTCGCGTTCCATATCGTTCGTAACGTGCTGGTATCCTGGGAGCCATCCTGGTAAAGTACCCATATCACAAGCACCTTGCACGTTATTATGACCTCGAAGCGGATATGCACCAGCACCTGGACGACGATAATTACCTGTAGCAAGAAGTAAGTTTGAAATCGCAGCGGAAGTATCAGATCCACCTGTATTTTGCGTTACACCCATGCCCCAAAGGATACATGTACCATCTGCATCACGAATCATTTCAGCCATTTGAATAAACGTTTCTTTTGAAATACCAGTCATTTCTTCAGCATATTCAAGTGTATATTCTGTAAGACTCTCTTTAAAATCTTCAAAGAAGTTTACATTCTCATCAATAAATTGTTGATCGTGCCAGCCTTGATCAATCATATATTTCGTAACTGCCATTAACCAGACTTGATCCGTTCCTTGTTTCGGACTAATAAAGACGTCTGAACGCTCTGCCATTTCTGTTTTACGAAGATCAGCTACAATTAATTTTTGTCCGTGTAATTTATGTGCACGTTTAATACGTGTAGCTAAAACAGGATGACCTTCTGTTGGATTACAACCTACAATAATAACTAGACCAGATTGTGCGATATCTTTAATCGTCCCAGCATCTCCGCCCATACCAATCGTACGGAATAATCCGTCTGTTGCTGGTGATTGACAATAACGTGAGCAGTTATCAATATTATTCGTTTCAAATACTTGTCGAGCTAATTTTTGAATCACATAATTGTCTTCATTCGTAATTTTAGAGGAAGAAATAAAACCGATAGCGCCTTTACCGTACTCTTCTTTAATAGATCCTAATTTACTTGCAACTACATTCAACGCTTCTTCCCATGTAGATTCAACAAACGTTCCATTTTTACGAATTAAAGGTTTCGTAATTCGTTCTTTAGAATTTACGAAATCCCAGCCAAATTTTCCTTTTACACAAGTAGAAATTGCGTTAACTGGCGCATCAGAAGAAGGTTGTACTTTAAGAATTTTACGCCCTTTCGTCCACACTTCAAATGAACACCCTACACCACAAAATGTACATACTGTTTTCGTTTTCTTCGTACGAGTATCACGCATGGCCGCTTCCACTTCTGATACCGCAAAAATACCGCTATATCCAGGCTCAACTTCTTTAATTAAGTCTACCATCGGTTCAAGAATATCTGGTTTTAATCCCGTCATAAATCCAGCTTCACCGAGCATCGTTTTCTCCATTAAAGCATTACAAGGACAAATCGTTACACATTGACCACAGCTCACGCATGAAGAATCATTAATATTTACTCCTTCATCCCAAATCACTCGCGGGCGTTCTGCTTCCCAGTCTATTGATAACGTTTCATTTACTTGTAAGTTTTGACATACCTCAACACATTGACCGCATGCAATACATTGATTCGGGTCATAACGATAAAACGGATGCGTCATATCCACTTCACTTGCATCCACTTTCGGTTCATATGGATATTTTTGATGTTCGATTTCCATTAATTCTGCTGTATTATGCAGCTTACAGTTCCCATTATTGTTGTCACATACAGTACAATATAATAAATGATTTTCTAATAACCGATCCATCGCCTCTGTTTGTGCTTCTTTCGCACGAGTAGAATTACGTTCAATGTTCATACCTTCTATCACTACTGTCGAACAAGAGCGCATTAACTTCCCGTCAACTTCTACAATACAAGTGTCACATGTTTGAATAGGATCTACTTCTGGCACGTAACAAATTTGCGGATGTTCAATCCCGTTCTCATTTATAACACCCAATATCGTTGAACCGGGCTCCGCTGTATACTTTTTTCCGTCAATTGTAATATGAACCATGTTGTTATTCATGGTCTTTCCCCCTTTTTGAGAATAAAAAAAACTCCACCACGAAAATATACGCACCACATTTCGGCACGTTATTATCATGGTGGAGTAGTTTATTAGCACATCTTGCTAAAATACCAATCCATTTATTCATAAATAAAACGATAGATTCATAACAGGTCATATCACGATTCCATCTTTAACACTATAATTATAGCGTTAAAGTTAAAAATATACAATATAAAATTTAAACTACGCATATGTCCGTATGGAACTATCCATAATAACCCATATAAAGTGAAACTTTAATCAGTGGGGGGTTTCTTCATCCCCCACTGATTATCAGCCCTCACCAATCGGGCTTTTATGGGCAGCCCGACCCCTACCTAACTTCTTTGCTTCCGCTGAATTTTGAGGGGGGGGCTTACTGCCCATTAAAGCGGGATAAAACATAACAAGGAGTAAGCGAATAAATGGGGCCTTTTAATAAATGGATACGTGGTGAAAAATCTTTTTCTGGACAAGAGCAAGCTGATCACATATTAAATAAATCTATCTCTTCTTCCCTTTCCCTTAATTTAAAGCACTTGTCCAAATTGTTTAGTGGTATTCCAGAATTAATTACACGCACTTTTCCGTTAAAAAATGGAAAAGAAGCCGCTCTGATATATATGGAAGGAATTGTAGATAAAACTGTTATTAATGTAGATATTCTTCGTCCCCTCTTATTTAAAGAATGGAATGAGGACGATTCTTGGGAATCTTCTATTTCTATCGGAAATATTAAAGAGGTTCAGAAGTGGACAGACATTGAACAATCTCTTTTACACGGCAAAAGTATTTTATTTATAAACGGGCAACTATCTGCTTTAGAACTAGATACACAAGCGGCACCAAAAAGGAGTATTGAAGAACCTACAACCGAGAGCTCACTAAAAAGCTCACACGAAGGATTTAATGAAGTCGCGAGCGACAGTATCGCGCTTATTCGCCGATATATTCCAAATCGCGAATTAAAAGTGCAAGCGTTCACTGTCGGTGAGCGGGCCGCTTCTAAAGTTTTTATGCTTTATTTAGCGGATGTTGCAAACGAAGATGTCATACAAGAAATGTCATGCCGCATCGAATCCATTAAAGTGGATGCCATTCTTACTACCGGTGAATTAGAAGGGTTTGTTGAAGATAATTCTTATACTCTTTTTCCGCAATTATCAATAACTGAACGTCCTGATACGACAGCACATCACATTCTAAACGGGCGTATCGCTGTTGTTGTAGATCGCTCACCAGGCGTATTAATTGGACCTATGACCTTTTCGTCTTTTTTTCAGACGATAGATGATTACAGCTTCAGACCAATAATCCCATCTTTCATACGATTACTTCGTTTCACCGGATTATTTATTGCAATATTTGCTCCTGCTCTTTATATCGCTATGATTTCCTTCCATTATGAAGTGATTCCACTTAAATTACTTTTAACAATTGGAGAATCGCGAGCTAAAATTCCTTTTCCACCTATATTAGAAGCACTTTTAATGGAATTAGTACTTGAAATGCTCCGCGAAGCTGCAGTTCGGCTTCCTGGACCTGTTGGACAAACGATTGGCGTCGTAGGAGGGATTGTCATTGGACAAGCTGCAGTTCAAGCAGGAATAGTAAGTAATGTTATGGTTATCGTCGTATCTATTACCGCAGTCGCTTCTTTTATCATCCCTAACATGGAAATGTCAGCAGGAATTCGGCTTCTTCGCTTTCCAATGATGATAATCGCTTCTTTATTTGGGATCATTGGCATTATGGTTGGGATGGCAGTTATTATCATCCATATTCTTTCTATGGAATCACTTAGTGTTCCTTATGGTAGTCCTTTTTCTCCGTTATTTGCTTCGGATTTAAAAGACACTCTTATACGTTTACCTCGGAAAATAATGAAGAAACGACCACTATCCTTTAACTTAAAACAAGAAAATCGACAAAGTGATATAGAAGAAATGGAGGAAGATAAGTGACAAAGCGTGCAAAGAGGGAGATTAGTTTATTTCAATACATTTTAACGATTAGTGGTGTTCAAGTAGGATTCGGTGTCCTTACACTTCCGCGTGAAGTTGCACAAGGTGCGAATACAGATGGCTGGATGTCTATTATTATCGGATGCGCTATCACTACTTTAGTCAGTTTATGTATTGTAAAAATTATGGAAAAGCATCCTGGATATACTTTACTTGATGTGCTGACTCGTTATCTTGGAAAGTGGCTAGGAAGAATAGGAATGATTTTTTGGATTTTATATGCTGTACTTGCAGCCGTTTCCTTAGTTTTTTCCCTCCTGTATGTTATTCACATTTGGATTTTACCTAGATCTCCTATGTTTTTAATTATGATTTTGCTTTCTATTCCAATGCTTATGCTTGCATGTAAAGGTGTACTTATTATTAGTCGCTTTGCCGTCTTCACTGTGATTTTTACCCTTTGGATGCCATTACTATTGTTTATTCCTCTTAAAGATGGTCATTGGATATATCTTCTTCCCTTTCTAAAGGAAGGATGGATACCAGTTGTAACCACAGTGAAATCAACTATCATTGCGTTTCTCGGATTCGAGTTCGCATTCGTCCTTTATCCCTATCTAACTAACAAATCAGCTGCAAAAAAAGGAATCATTATTGCAAATATGATTACGCTATGCGTTTACCTACAAGTTACATTCGTTTCTTTCGTTTATTTTAGCCCAGATGGTATAACTAAGTTTTTATGGCCGACTCTTTCTCTTGTTACACCATTTCACTTTTCATTTCTAGAACGATTTGAAATTATCTTTTTATCATTTTATCTCTTCATTATTTTCGATTCTTGTATTCCTTATATTTTCACTGCTTCAGATGGAATCAATCAATTACTTAACAAAAAAGGGAGTCCATTACCTGTTTGGATTTTATTATTCGGGTGCATTTTCGTTCTATTCTTTTATATCCCTTCCTCTTACCAAATAAGTGCGTTGCGAGAATTTTGGGGAACTGCCAGTTATTGTATCGTTATTCTATTCCCAGTCGTATTTCTCTTATACATGACACTTTATCAGCATTGGAAAAGGAGAAAAATTTAAATGAGGCGCTTTATTCATTTCACTATACTTTGCTTTCTCATAACCTTATTAACAGGCTGTGGAGATCGGCTAGACTTAGAAAAACAATCCATTTCATTAATTTACGGTTTTGACGCAAAAGCAAAAGGAAAATTAATTGTGTACCACGTAAATCCTATTTTTAATGAAGATGTAGAAAAGAAGTACGAAACACATGAAGCGAAAGTACGTACACCTCGAGAAGCCAAAGCAACGTTTAATAGTTCAAGTGGCGGTTTAGTATCTACAGAAAAGTTACAGCTCATTTTATTTAGCACGAAATTTTTAAAACAAGAAGGGGCTATGCCCTACCTTGATGTTTGGTATCGCGATCCTAAAAATACTGGAAACATGCGCATGGTTGCAGTAGACGGGCCAATTTCTTCTGTTATATATAATAACTTTAAAGATAAACCTGCTCTTCCTGAGTATTTAACAGATTTAATTAATACAAATAAATTATACAATCGGACAGTTTTCACACCATTTCATGAATTTCATAGGCAAACGTTTAATAAAGGTATAACACCTGCTATTTCAGAAATAAAAAAAGGAAAAAAAGATGTTATCGTTACAGGCTCTGCACTATTAACTTCTCGCGGAATTTATAAGATGTCTTTAAATCGCTATGAAAGTGCCCTTCTGCTCATGTTGCAAAAAAAAGCTAATATACCTGTTTCACTTACAATGAAAATCCCTTCTCATTCAGTTGAAAGTAATAGTCATCTAAAAGATACAGAAGGTGAAGATTTCGTATCAATAAACGTTCTTAGCATGAATCGTGATATTCGTACAGACTATAGCGATAACCATTTCAAATTTAATGTTAAAATGGATTTTAAAATTGCCGTATCTGAACTTACATTCAATATGGATATAGATAAAGATAGGAAGAAATTAACTTCTCTTATTACAAAACAACTAAACAAAGATTTGAACAATTTAATCCACAAAATTCAAAAACAACAACTCGATCCATTCGGATTTGGTGATTATGCGAGAGCGTTTCAATATGAAGAATGGAAAAAAGTTGAAGACGATTGGCCGAGTGCCTTTTCAAAAGCTAACGTGAAAGTAGCACCTACTATTAAAATTTTAGAAAACGGGATTATTAAATAGCAAAAAACACGCTACTTGTTCTTATACGTTTAAAGAATAAGTAGCGTGTTATCATTTTATTTTGAAACTCCCTATATAGTTACGCTTCTGTTTCTGATTCTTCGTTTTCCGCTTGTTCCAATCTTTGCTGCTCTGCAAGTTCAGCTGAAATCATCCCATAATAAATTTCTGGATACAATCCAAATATTTGATATACACTTCCTAAAAACGGCATCGGAATCCCTCTTTTCTAAAGTTGTATTGCCACTTTTAAGGATTCCCTTTTCATTCATTATACATTCGTTTTTGGCGTTTCTTCTTCATCATGAACGCTTAATAAATTTTGCCACTTTTTATAAGGAGCACTATTTGGATCTACATAACCTTTCGCATACGAACGATCCCACAATTGTTTAATAAACATTTCTTTCTCTTTCTTTGCAACCATATCGGCACCTGTACCGTAATAGTTTTGGAAATACAACTCAATTTCATCAAGGAATAATCTTAATAATTCATCAGAAGTTTCTTCTAACGTCGGGTCATATTTCGCTTCACGGTCATACATTAAAATCATATCTAAAATATTATGGACATGCTCTTTACGTAGCCATCTAATATCTTGAGCACCTAATACAAATGGATGTGTATATAAATGCCCACCTTGTATCATCGCCTTTTCTTGTTCTTCTTCAAATCTGGATAAGATGTTTTCATAAATGAACGGATTATGAAGTAACGCTCTGTGCAATTTATAACTTTCGCTTGAAATATTTTTCCCCATCGACTGAATTAAGAAACTACGTCCAACGCCGTTATATTGATACACGAATTGACCATCAACAGCAACTAAACTAATCCAGCGATATATATACGCGTATAGAAGAGCTCGATTGCATTTATCGTAATCTAACTTTGTTTGCGTTGCATTTAAATCCGGCATGAAGGCTGGTAAGTGCCAATACTTATCTAAATGCGGCGTTAAACTAGATTTTTTACTATTCAACTTATTTACACGGCGATAGTAAGACTGAAAATAATCACCTTTATCATTCATAAATCCATTTGCAATATGTCCAGACGAAAGCTTAGGAAAGTCTTGCAACGATAAGCCGTAATGCGCACGATAACAAATGACCTCAAATGGTGAAAAAGCTTCATTTACTGTATCTTTTTCTTTAAACATTTCTTGCATTAATTCCTCTTGCAGTTCTTTCTTTAAAGATGGATGTATACCCCAATATTGTAATTCCCTATGATGAGAAACTTTTGGCACGAATGGACTTGCTAAATGGAACAAGTCTTCAATTTTTTCACGAACATATTCATCACGATCACGATTCTTATAATCCGCTTCTTTTCGTAATGCTTCAACGATGTTCAGCTCTAATTTATCGCGATAGCGTATTTGTAATTCATCGTAACAATAGTTTAGTATGTGCTCACGATAAAAGTCTTCTACCTTTTTCGATTGAATCTCTTCTGTTTTCGCATCCCGGCAATATTCCCCGTATAAGCTCATATAAATTTCCGCGCATATATCTTTCGGTAATATACCTAAATTTAAATGTTGTTGCATATCTTGCCATATCTTTTCTTGCAACTTCTCTTCAGCTAATACGTATACATTCGTTGGGTTTGTTTTTCCTTCAAATTCCTTGCTTCGTTTTTGAATTTCGAACAATAAATTTTCACGTGTTTCATGTAAATTATCAAAAAATCTTTCCCAATATTGAATCATTTTATTAACTGCTTGATATAGCGATTGATACACGAGTTCTAATAGCATTTCTTTACGGTATTCGTTTAATTTGTGTACGTACTGCGTTACAATATCTTCAAATTCCTTTTTAAATAAACGCTGCTGGTTATTAATCATTTTTCCAAACCAGCCTTGTTGCTGTGCAATTTCTACTCGGCGTACAGCTGTTACCGTTCCATCAATATTACTCACATTAAATTTCTTATCGTAGTTTTGAATTAAATTACGCTTTTGTTCATTATTTTCATGTAGTCGATTCATTTTTTCGACTAACTGCTTTCGAATTTCATACAACATAAAACGAGCTGCTACTGGATGAACAGAATCTGTTTTCTTTAAAAACCATGTATTTAGTTGATATGACTGTCCTTCAGAACCACTTGGTGAAAAACGGTCTGATTCAATCATGTCATATAAAAGTGTCGTTACATGTTCATGTACGCGGCTCGGAATCGCATACGCATATAAACGAACCGCATGGTCTACCCTTGCTACTTCACCTTTCATTTGTTCCGTCATTTTCAGCTTGGCAGCAGAAATTTTACACTCATGCTGCAGACGATTTAATTCTTCGTCTTTTTGTACCGTACGCTGTACATAACTTTCTACAGCTTCTAAAAACAGTTTAGATTTCGCAACACCAACCTTGCCACCCTCTGCTCCTTCACGCGTTTCATTGTACATTTGTCTATAAAAAATATGAGCCTGTTCTGGACGGGTAGCAAGATGTTCTAAGTCTTCTAAATAACTTTTCCCACGCTCTGGCTTTTCACGCTGCATACCACGTTTTACATCTTGATCATATCTATGCTTCTTCTCTTGAAACAATTGATCTAAATGAAGCCACGATTCATCTAAACCTTGCACGGCCCATTTTAAAGCACAATATTTTAACACATGCTCATATGGGTAAATAATCTTTGCCGTTCCGGCCCCGCAATATCGCCCTTTCCCACTTGATTCTGCTAATTGCTGAATTTGATTATCTTCCTGTGCAAAATGATTTGCAGACATCGGACTAAATAATTGTAAATAAATCGTATTTGCCATTTGCTCCATATAATCTGATAAATTATGCAGATGGTGTCCATGTAAATTTTCGTAATCGTATAAGAAACAATAATTGTACGGTAAATGATGTTGTTTAATCGTGTGATTTGTTCTCCCATCCTCATCTACTTGATCCGGTCGATACTCTAATTCAATCGTCACGCCACCGCGTTTTGATAACTCTCCAGTAGAACCGAGTGTAATGGCATGTAATTCTTTTAACGAAGCATAGCCGTTTGCTTGCACCGTTTCAAACTCTTTCGCACTAACCGTTCTCGTCTTCACTAACACATCCGGCATTAGAAACGCACCACGTATTAAAATGTTGTGATGTTGCAGTTTTTTCCGAAGCATTTCACGTAAATATAATGCAATTTGTAGAAACATTCCTGAACCTGTTCCACCTGCTAGTGATGTTACGATAATGACACGCACACCATATTCCGTTTGATCGCTTGTAACCGGAAAAATTTTCTCGATTTCTTGCCAAAAGGACGTTAATTTATCTTCTTTCATCGCAGCACGTAACGCTAAACGTGAAATGACGCGCAACTGTCCTGCTCCTTCTGTTAATGGTTTATCAAGTATAGTCGGGTCCATCGGAAACCATTCTGGAATCGTTGGATCTCCTGCAATATACTCCCTAGGTGTTTTACTAGAGCTCGTTTGTGTCTTAAACTTTCGAATATGATCGAATTTACTTAATGTATTCACATCTGTATCAAATACGTGCATTGCTACTTTTTTTCGACGCTCCTCAGGTAGTCTTTCATATATTTGATGTGTCACAGTACTACCGATTCCACCTAAACCAATTAATATTGTTGGAACTTGTAACGTCATGTGAACCACCTTCCTATTCTTGCTTGTTTGAAAAAAGGAGGGAAAAATAATACTCTCCTCTTTTCCCCATCTACTATTCACACTCGTATTTGTAAATCTCCTTACCATATCCTCTATCAATTACTAAAAGTTCATTTGGATATAGCGTCTTATGTTCCATTCCAACCTCATCCTCTGTTATAAACATCCCATCAATAATCATTCCTACTACTTGTGACTCTTTCGCTACAAATATCGATTTCGATCCTTTCTTTGCTATAAACGTAACGGATTGCACAGTCTTTCTTTCTGCTCTATACGGAATACCAAAATAATGTTTCCACCATTTATTTTTGAGTAACTCTGGCTCAGATTGATATAACCAATCTTTTGCTACCTCTTGATCCCATTCATAATACAAAAGTGCTTTCCGGTGAAATCTCGGACGGACAATCCATCCTAAAACGATTATTCCTACTATTATCAGCAATAAAGTAATAGGAATCACAAACTTAAAAATAAGCGCATACTTTTCATAAAACGGTGCATCTTGAATATGGAGTGATATTTTTTTCTTTACTTCTTGTAATTTTGAATCCTGCACTGCGATGGTAGCTTCTACGGTGCCGGTATCTGTAAAATTGAATGTGTCGGAGTAATGGGGTCGAGGATAAATATAAATTTGATTATCATGTTGTTTTATTTCATAGTTGATTGATTGTTTAGATGTGACACCAGTAGATTTTAATAGTTTCTTTACAGCCTCTTCTGTCATCGGCTTACCATCTAACTGTGGTTGTATAATAAACGGTTTACTATTCTCTAAGTTTGTTACTTTTTCTTTATAATCTTTCGTGACAGTTTGAAGTGATAATTCAGGCTTTTTAGTTGTTTCGATTTTAAATTCTTTCGTCTGTCTGTAAAACCCCTTTATGTTCATATGGACTTTCCCACGTACTAATCCTGTAGTAAGCTTAGTTTCGTAATAAAACACATGTCTTTTATCGTCCCACTTCATCGCATATTGCTTTCCATCTATTTCTACTTCTGCCTGGAAGTAAGAAGACTCAACGGGCAACTCAGTAGGCTTTGCTTCAATAACAGCTGTCACACCTTCATACATTTCCTCAACATTTTTTCTATCCTTATCTTCTTTGTCATAAGTAGAAACCGTGTAATTAAGCGCCGGTTCAACAAGTACTTGTAACCCTTCTTTCTCAATATCCTGGTCCACTTCTATCGTATAAGTTCCTGGTTTAATAACTTCCTCATTTTCCGTACTTATATGAACTATATTTCCAAACAATTTCGCTTCGCCTGGTGCATGTATAGAAAAAGAAGATTGTAATTGTAATGGTTTAGAAATTTGTTTGACCTGATAATTAGATAAAGAAGGCGATTGTCGTACAAGCGTCATACGCTTTAACGGAAATGGTGTTGTAATCTCTACTTTCTTCCCTACTACTTTCGTTTTTACAATCGATTCAACAGAGGAAAACGGATCACGATTTGCAACTAATGCTGCCACTTGATTGACGCTTTTTACAATACCATCCTCTCCACTAGATGGCATCGTAACTCCATTTATCTCTTTCTTCCATATTTCTTTAAACGTATTTAGTTGTGCCTTTTCTTGCTGTCCTAAATCCTCTTCCATCGTAATTAAAACCGGATGTAATGATATCTTTTTTACATCCATTTCTTTCTTAAACTGCGCTAACTTCTGCAAAAGTTGTTCTTTTCCGCCAACCTTATCTTTCTCTAAATCATTAAATGCCCCGTCAGTTAACACAATAAGCCAAAATTCACGTTTCCCATCTATATCGGCTTCCTTTTTTATAGATTGCATCGCCGTTTCTACTGCGCTAAACGGAGTATTTAAATACGTTTTCCATGCTCCAATTCCCTCAATTTCCGTTTGTCTCTTATCCTTCGTTAACGAAATGTTTAATGGATCATTTGGCTTGCTCATTGGAACGTAAGAAAATTTATCTTTTTCATCTAATAGCGCAACCAAACTTTGCAAAGCGTAATTGGCATATTTCCAGCGATCGTTATTTCTCATGCTGCCCGAATCATCATATACAAGTGAAACGACCCTTTCCTTTGCCTCCTCTCCTTTTGCAAAAGTCCAAAAAGGATGTAACCATATAAATAAAAACAACATGAATGTGGCACAAATTCGAATTTTCATGATGAGGCTTCGCCACCTTTGTAGACAAATTCCTATGTTTAAATTTATGAAAGGATACAAGATATATGACTTGTATTTTAGGACAACGAACACAGCATAACTTTATTATGTAAACAGTTATAAAAATTGAATATGATTCCTTCTAGCGTTTCCTATCCGATCATATAAGTAAAAAAGCCTGTTTAAGCTCTACACTTAAAACAGACTTTTCCTACTTTTCATATTGAAAACACTTAACAAAAAGTTTGATTTATTGCTTCACATACACTTCAACAATCGGATTATCTTTATGATCCGCATGTAAGCGTATATTCTCTTCACTTGTACTATAAATGCTAGCTAATAACATAATTGTTAACACGTTAGGAGTTTTTGCATCACTCCCGTACTTCCTTTCCAGCGCTTCCTTATATTCAAAATCCAAATCCCCCTGCACATACGTATACACTTCAAAGCCGTCTTCTAAATTACAAACTACTGTATCAATAATATCCGCCCCTACTTGCTTCTTCATTTCCTCTCGCAATGCTGCAATAAACTCTTCCCACGGTACTTCGTATGTCTGAAACTGATCTGTCGATTTCATGCCTTTTCCTCCTTAAATATCCTCTTCCTATATTTCCCCTTTCCTATAACAATTATGATAGATAGGGCATTCGTACAAGCCGCACTTGTCCCCTTTACATATCGTATTACTGTAATGGGGAAGGAGGAATGAATATGCATAGACAAAAATGTTATGATACATGCCGACGTTACTTCGGAAAAGTTGTTCGGATTGAAGACCGTGATGGCCGTATACATTTAGGGAAAATAATCGATGTGACACAAAGCTCTGTATGGATTGAGCCGGTGCAACAGCGCTCATCTTTTGATTCAGGATTCGGATACTATGACGCTTATGCAAACGGTGGTTGCGACCTTTGCGGCGGCCTTAGCAGATGTGATAGTTGTGGATTTGGATGCGGTGGTGGATTCAGTAGCTGCGGTTGTGGTGGTCGTGGTTGTAGTAATTGTGGTTGCGGCGGCTGGGGAGGCGGCGGTTGTGGCTGGGGTGTTGAACTCGGATTTGGTTTCATCTTCGGAATTACATTGGCTGCATTATTTTTCATTTAACATAGTAAAGAGTTGACTACCTTTAGCCAACTCTTTTTCTTTATTTTTCACATATAAAAATACGATGCCCTAAAATATGTTGGTACATAAGCCGTACAGTTTCATGCTGTACCCATGCCTCATATAACTCATTCGGAATAAATTGTGATACATTCCATTCTGGCTCTTCTATATAGCTAGAGATTGTTTCTGCAATTGTACCACCGCCAGCAATTGTAACCCGCCTAAAGTTTGCTTTCTGAAATAATTGTACCCACTCACTCTCAGTTAATAGTTCATTCATGCCATATAGTTGGGCGATTTTTTCTTCCTCTTCCCTCCCAATGTGGGCATTAATAATCATTTCAATTACAACTAACTTTCCGGCCTTCTGTAATACACGATAGCACTCCGAGATAACCCTTTCTTTCTCTGTAAAAGCAAGTATCGATTCTCCGAGTACGAATTCAAATGAGTCATGCAAACAAGGTAATTGCTCTGCCTTTCCTTCAATTAATTGAATATCTATTCCTTCAGACGACCATCTATCTTTCGCCTTTTGAATCATAATCTCATTCTTTTCCACCGCTGTTACTTTATAACCACATTCTTTTGTCATATACGCTGCTGTTTTCCCCGTACCGCAGCCTATCTCAAGGACGTTAGCTCCATATCTAAAAGGCAGTTGTGCTAACAATTGTTTTGTTAACGTAAAACCGCCAGGGTGAGCACTCCCTATTCCGTAATACGCTAAGAAATCGATGTATGTGTTTCGTTTCATGGGATTCTCCCTTTTTTATTTTATATATTCGAAGACGGAAGAAAAGTGCATAGAAAAAGGGGCGTATTGTACGCCCCCCCATCTTACTTATCCTCTGTAATATATGCCCATTTATAGCTGTAGTCTCCACCAACTGGATGGTGAACAATACCTTTTACTTTAGGTCTTTGAACGATAGCATCACCACGTTGATATAATGGTGCAATTGCCGCATCTTCCAGTAACATTTTCTCCGCTTTCAGTAAGCTATCCCAACGCTCTTTCGTTTTCGTTAATAGCTCGCCTTTACCTTTTTGTACAATTTCATCATATTTAGGATTTGAATATCCTGTTTGGTTATGAGGGCCATTTGTAACGAACATATCAATGAATGTCATTGGATCTAAGTAGTCAGGGCCCCAACCAGCGTAAGATAAATCATAATCTAGATCTGATTCTAATTTTAACTTTTGTTTAAATGGCTGGTTTTTCAAATTCACTGTTAAACCTGGCAAGTTTTTCTCAAGTTCTCCTTTTAAGAATTCTCCTACTTTTTTCGCACCATCCCCATCATAGTTTAATAGTTCCACTGTAATTGCATCTTTTCCAAGTTCTTTCTTCGCTTTTTCCCAATGCTCTTTTGCTTTTTTTACATCTGTTTTTAAAATATCTCCATTTTCTTTACGGAAGTCTTTTCCATCTGGGCTCTTAGCAAATTCTTTTGGTACTAAGTAATCCGCAGGTGTAGAACCATCATTTAAAATTACATTCGTTAAGCCTTTTTTATCGTACGCTTTTGCAATCGCTAAACGTAAATCTTTGCTCTTTAACACTGTATCTTGCCCACCACGTTTTTGGTTTAAGCGTAAGAAGTACGTTGACGGTGTTTTTTGTGTAAAGAAGTCAGGGCTTGATTTATATTTGTCAACAAATTCAGATGTAAGTCCTGAACGATCAATTTGTCCACTTTCATATAAGTTAACACGTGTACCGCTATCTTTTACTACGTTAAAATTAATTTCTTCCAACTTAACTGTCTTATTATCCCAGTATTGTGCATTTTTCTTTAACTTCCAACCTTCTTCATGTTGCCAGTCTGTTAATGTAAACGGTCCGTTGTATAACGTCGTATCTGATTCTAAACCGTACTTTTCTCCTTTTTCTTTTACAAATTTCTCGTTTAATGGATAAAATGTTCCAAATGAAGTTAATTCTACAAAGTAAGGAACTGGATTTTCTAATTCTACTTCTAACGTATAGTCATCTACAGCTTTTACTCCTAACGTATCTAGTTCAGCTTTTCCTTCATTAATCGCTTGTGCATTTTTCAAATCAAACATAATGTATGCATATTCTGCTGCTGTATTTTTATCTACCGCACGTTTCCAAGCAAACACGAAATCTTTCGCTGTTACAGGCTCTCCATTTGACCATTTTGCATTTTTATTTAATGTAAATGTGTATTTTTTACCATCATCACTCTTTTTATATGACTCAGCAACTCCTGGTGTCGCTTTATTATCTTTATCAAGTCGATATAAACCTTCCATTACGTTGTTTAAAGCGAGAAACGATACTTGGTCTGTCGCTTTAGCAGAGTCCATAGATGGAATCTCTTGAGACTCTGTTAAATTAAGCACTTGCTTCGCTGCTAGTTTTCCGCCTTCTTTTTCACCGCTTTTTGGTGTTGTGCTTGCTTTATCTTTTTCCCCAGATCCAGAGCAAGCTGTTAATGCCATACTCATTACTAAAACCGGTGCTACAACCGCTGTTAATTTTTTCATCTTTTTTCTCTTCATTTTTGTACCCTCCCCAATTATATGTACGATATTAACTTTGAGAGATTTCTCTTTAATTATTAGAAAATTCTTACTTATTATCATTCTACTAATTTCTCTGGATTTGTAAAGTGTTTTTATGAATATTCTGAATAATTAACTTAACAACCGCAATAACTATTACTATACGAATTCTCCCACATCTACTATATGTAAGTACCACTTTTCTTATTCTTCTCTATTTAATTTAATAGTAAAAGAGCGTTCTAAAAGTGAACTGCACCTCCAATTGTTAGACTGTGTCTAACAATTGGAGGTGCAGTTTTTCTATGGCTAAATTTACAGCTGATGAAAAAATACAAATCGTTCTACGTTATTTGAACGGAAATGAAAGTTATCGAGAAATGGGTAAATCGATTGGTATAAGTGACACAATTATTTTGAATTGGGTAAACCAATATAAACAGAATGGTATAGAAGCTTTTCTAAAACGATGTACAAATTACACACAACAATTTAAACTAGACGTACTAAATTTTATGATTGAAAACGGTATGTCCTTATTTGAGCCGGCAGCTATCTTTAACATTCCTGCCCCTTCAACGATTTCTGTTTGGAAAAAACAGCTCGAAACACAAGGAATTGATGCCCTTCAATCTAAGAAAAAGGGACGTCCATCCATGAAAAAAGATTCAAATAAACAATTAAAACAAGCTTTAGCTGAAGGGTCAGTCGAAGCACTTGAAGCACGTATTCAACAGCTTGAAATGGAAAATGAGTACTTAAAAAAGTTGAATGCCTTAGTTCAAAACAAGGAAAAATCACGAAACAAGACAAAGCACAAGTAGTCTATGAATTAAGGCATAAATATTCGGTGAAGGCACTCGTGGAGCTAGCTGGTATTCCACGGAGTACGTATTATGATTTAATAAAGAAAATGAATCGTCCGGATCAAGATACCGATTTGAAAGCTGAAATTAAAGCGATTTATGAGGAAAATGAAGGTCGTTATGGCTACCGTCGCATTCGTGATGAGTTAACGAATCGTGGTCAAAAAGTGAATCACAAGAAGGTTCAGCGCATTATGAAAGAGCTTGGATTAAAGTGTGTTGTGCGTATGAAGAAATATAAATCCTATAAAGAGAAAGTCAGTAAAATTGCACCTAATATTTTAGAGGATAATTTTTGTACAGATGTCCCCAATCAAAAATAGATAACGGACATCACAGAGTTTAAATTATTTGGAGAGAAACTGTATGTATCACCTGTATTAGACTTGTATAATGGTGAAATTATTACCTATACAATTGGTTCTAGACTGACGTATTCACTTGTTTCAGAGATGTTAAAGAAAGCATTAGAACGTTTACCTGAAGCCCACCAGCTACTAATGCATTCGGATCAAGGATGGCATTATCAAATGGGACAGTACGCCCGTACACTTGAATCAAGGGGGATCGTACAGAGTATGTCTCGAAAAGGAAACTGTTACGACAATGCAGTAATAGAGAATTTCTTTGGGATTATGAAGTCGGAATTCCTCTACATGAAAGAATTTGAAAGTGTAGAACATTTTAAAATAGAATTAGAAAAATATATAGATTATTATAATACGAAACGGATTAAGGCAAATTTAAAAATGAGTCCGGTACAATACCGAACTCACTTTTATCAAGCTGCCTAATGAAATAACCGTGTCTAACTTTTAGGGGTCACTTCATATCTACTTTTAAACACGCTCTTTTTTATTATTTACCTTCCGTTACATAAGCCCACTTAAAGCTATATTCTGGACTAATGTTATGTTTCACAATTCCTTTTACATTCGGTTTCATTACATACGCTCTTCCTGTTTGATATAAAGGAACTAATCCTGCATCTTCTTCAAGGAATAATTTCTCTGCTTTTCCTAACGTTTCCCAACGCTTCTTCGGATCAGACAGTAATTCATTACCTGCTTTCGCTACCATTTCATCATATTTTGGATTCGAATAACTCATTTGGTTATATGGGCTCTTCGATTCAAACATATCAATAAATGTCATTGGATCCGAATAATCTGGACTCCAACCTGCAAACGAAACTTCATAATCTTGTGCTGACTCTAATTTTAGTTTTTGTTTGAACGGTTGAATTTTCGTGTTAACCGTTACACCTTTTAAGTTTTTCTCAATTTGATCTTTAAAGTAGTCAGCAATTTTTTTCGCAGTTCCATCATCATAGCTTAGTAATTCAATTGTCACTTGATCTTTACCAAGTTCTTTTTTCGCTGCTTCCCAAGCTGCTGCACCTTTTTTCGGATCATATTTTAGACCATTTTTAAACGTATCTTGGTAGTCTTTACCGTCTGGTCCTGTCGCAAGCCCTTTTGGTACTAATTGATCTGTTGCTTTTGAACCGTTATTTAAAATAACGTTTGCTAATCCTTTTTTATCAATTGATAATGCAATCGCTTCACGAAGTTTTTTGCTCTTTAACGGTGTATCTTGTCCGTTACGCTTTTGATTTAAACGTAAGAAGAATGTACTTGCTTCCGAATACTCGCCGTACTCTTCTTTGTTCGATTTATATTTATCAACGAATTCTCCTGATAAGAGCGTGAAATCAATTGATCCTGTATCATATAAGTTTACTTTCGTCGCAACTTCTTTTACTACACTATAGTTAATTTCTTCTAATTTTACAGTCTTATTATCCCAGTACTTATCATTTTTCTTTAGCTGCCATCCTTGTTCATGTTTCCATGAAGCCATAACGAACGGTCCGTTATACAACGTTGTATCTGCTTCTAAACCGAATTTATCTCCTTTTTCTTTTACGAACTTTTCATTTAATGGATAGTAAGATGGGAATGCCATTAAATTCAAGAAATAAGGTACTGGTTTCTCTAATTCTACTTCTAGCGTATAATCATCTACCGCTTTTGCTCCTAAATCTGTTAGTGGCTTTTCACCTTTATTAATTGCTTCTGCGTTTTTAATATAGAAGGCAATAAACGCATATTCTGCAGCTGTATTTTTATCAAGTAAGCGCTGCCATGCGTATACGAAATCTTTCGCTGTTACAGGATCACCATTTGACCATTTTGCATCTTTACGTAATTTAAATGTATATTTTTTGCCATCCTCGCTTTTCGTACTAGATTCTGCTGCAGCTGGGATTGGCTTATTATCTTTATCTAATCGATATAAACCTTCCATCGTGTTCCCTAAAATTTGAGAACCTAATGTATCAGTAGATTTTGAAACATCCATCGTCGGAATCTCTTGATTCTCTGTACGATTTAACACTTGTTTTGCTGCGTATTTAATTTCAGACTTTTTCTCTTCCCCACCACCACTAGACGTCGTAGTTGATTTCTTCTCCCCACCAGATCCAGAACAAGCTGTCAACGCCACACTCATCGCTAAAACTGGCGCTACAACTGCCGTGAACTTCTTCATCTTTTTCTTCATTTTTGTACCCTCCCCAATTATATGTACGAAACTCATTTTGAGAGATTTTCTAATGTTTATTTATCAGAAAATTCTTATTAATTAATATTCTACTAATTTTTTTGGTTTTGTAAAGTTATTTTTAAAATATTCTAATAATTATTTTTTTGTGATAGTAACGAGCACTCTTTACAATTATCACGATACAAGCTCTTTCTTACATCTATCGATTTATTTACATATAATCTCATAACAAAAGAGCACTCCAAAAGTAAATAGTCTACTTTTGGAATGCTCTATCATTTTATCTTTCTATTGTGGACGATGAGATACTCACTACAAAATAAGCTAAGAAACCTATATACATCCACTTAAATATAGCCTCACTGCTTAAAAATTATTTTCCATCTTTTTCAGTCATGTACGCCCACTTGAAGCTATACTCTGGGCTAATGTTATGGTGAACGATGCCTTTTGCATTTGGTTTTTGAACGTATGCATCACCACGTTGGTATAAAGGTACAAGTGCTACATCTTGCTCAAGAAGTAATTTCTCAGCTTTTCCTAGCTCTTCCCAACGTTTCTTCGCATCACCCATTAATTCTCCGCCAGCTTTTTTGATCATATCATCATACTTCGGATCAGCGAAGCTCATTTGGTTATGAGAATGATTAGACTGGAACATATCTAAGAATGTCATTGGGTCAGCGTAGTCAGGTCCCCAACCAGCATATGATAAATCATAATCTTGCTCTGTTTCTAATTTCAGTTTTTGTTTGAATGGTTGAAGTTTAATATTAACAGTTACACCTTTTAAGTTTTTCTCAATTTGGTCTTTTACATATTCCCCAACTTTTTTCGCATTACCAGTGTCATAGTTTAATAGCTCAATTGTAACTTGGTCTTTTCCAAGCTCTTTTTTCGCTTCATCCCATGCAGCAGCTGCTTTTTTCGCATCTGGTTTAATACCGTTTTTAAATGTTTCTTGGAAGTCTTTCCCATCAGGTCCAGTTGCTAATCCTTTCGGTACTAAGAAGTTCGCAGGTTTAGATCCATCATTTAAAATAACGTTTGATAGATTTTTCTTATCGATTGAAAGCGCGATTGCTTCACGTAATTTTTGGCTCTTTAACGGTGTATCTTGTCCGCCACGTTTTTGGTTCATACGTAAGAAGTAAGTACTTACTTGTGAGTATGTGCCAAACTCTTCTTTATTATTTCTATACTTATCAACAAATTCTCCTGATAGAAGTGCAAAATCAATTGCATTTGTATCATATAAGTTTACTCTTGTAGCTACTTCTTTTACTACACTATAGTTGATTTCATCTAGTTTTACAGTCTTTTTATCCCAATATTGATCGTTTTTCTTCAATTTCCATCCTTGCTCATGCTTCCAATCAGTAAGAACGAACGGTCCGTTATATACTGTCGTATCAGACTCTAAACCGAATTTATCCCCTTTTTCTTTTACGAATTTCTCATTTAACGGATAGTACGATGGGAATGCTACTAAGTTTAAGAAATATGGTACCGCTTGATCTAATTCAACTTCTAAAGTAAGGTCGTCTACTGCCTTTACTCCTAATTCTGCTACAGGTTTTTCACCTTTATTAACCGCTTCTGCATTTTTAATTGGGAATGCGATAAACGCATACTCAGCAGCTGTTTTTGGATCTAATAAACGTTGCCATGCATATACGAAATCTTTCGCTGTTACAGGATCACCATTTGACCATTTTGCATCTTTACGTAGTTTAAATGTATATTTTTTACCATCCTCACTCTTCGTGCTTGATTCTGCCGCAGCTGGGATTGGTTTGTTATCTTTATCTAATCGATATAAACCTTCCATTGTGTTCCCTAAAATTTGAGAACCTAATGTATCAGTATTTTTAGAAGTATCCATTGTTGGAATCTCATTTGTTTCTGTACGATTTAGCACTTGTTTCGCTGCTAATTTTTCTTCTGATTTGCTATCTCCGCCAGAGCTAGAATTTGTGCTTGTCTTCTTATCTCCACCTGATGTAGAACATGCTGTTAATGCCATACTCATTGCTAAAACTGGTGCTACAACTGCTGTTAGTTTTTTCATTTTTTTCTTTTTCACTTTCTGTACCCTCCCTAATTCTTAACGCTCTCATTTAAGAATTTTCTGATAATTCTGTTTTTCTTTATATATTTATCAGAAGATTCTTATTAACTATTATTCTACTAATTTTTTGAGTTTTGTAAAGTGTTATTATTGAAAATTTTTAAAAAATTATTTTATTACAGTAATATTCATAAAAATTCCATAATCTTTTAAAACACTCTACCTCATTGAATTGTATGTATTGATTTAATAGTCTTTATATCCCTTCTCTACAAAATACCTGTAAATTATTGTTAATAAATAATGTATATTATAACAAACCTCTTTTCTACAAAAATAAAAAAGTCAGCAAAGCTGACTTTTTATCCGGCCATTTTCTCTCTTTTCATTTCTTCTAGTACTTTCATATACTTCTCATTATCAAATTCATTTTCACTTTTTGCAACTACTACAGTCGCAATACCATTACCAATTAAATTAACGATAGCACGTGCTTCTGACATGAAACGATCTACACCAAGTAATAGTGCTAACCCTTCTAATGGAATAACATTCATTGCAGATAGAGTAGATGCTAGTACAATGAAACCTCCACCTGTTACTGCGGCTGCTCCTTTAGATGTAACTAACAAAATAGCTATTATAGTTAATTGTTGACCTAGTGAAAGATCGACGTGAAAGACTTGAGCTAAAAATATAGTAGCCATGGATAAATAAATCGTTGTTCCATCTAAATTGAAAGAATATCCTGTCGGAATGACTAAACCTACTACTGGCTTCGAACATCCGAAGTCCTCCATCTTTGTCATCATTCGCGGCAGTACTGATTCTGATGATGATGTCCCAAGAACAATAAGTAATTCTTCTTTAATATGCGCTAAATATTTCCACAAACTAAATTTGTACAGTTTACAAATGAAATTTAAAACAATAAAAACAAATAATGCCATTGTCGCATATACACAAATCATTAGTTTACCAAGTGGTATGAGCGTGCTTAAACCGTATTTTCCAATTGTAAATGCCATTCCACCGAATGCTCCAACCGGTGCTAATTTCATTACAATTGATAAAATGTTAAAAAATACTTTCGATAATCTTTCAAAAAAGTCGATTACCGGCTGTCCATTTTTCCCTAACATCGTTAACCCTGCGCCAAATAAAATAGAGAAAAATAAAACTTGTAAAATATCACCTTTTGCAAATGCTTCAAACATGTTAGACGGCACAATATGTAAAAAGAAATCCATCCATTTCATTTCTTGCCCGCTTTGTACATATTGTGAAACATCTCCGCCCTTTAGTTTTGAAGGGTCTAATCCGTCTCCTGGACGCACAACATTCGCTACAATGATACCAATTATTAAAGCTGCTGTTGTAACAATTTCAAAATATAATAGTGCCTTCCCGCCAACACGGCCTACCTTTTTCATACTTCCCATACTTGCAATACCAAGCACAATTGTTAAAAAGATAATTGGTGCAATAACCATTTTAATCATATTGATGAATGTTTCACCAATTGGCTTCATCTCTTGTCCAACACTCGGCCAAATTGCTCCTACTGCAATACCACAAATAATGGCCACAATAACTTGGAATGTTAAATTCTTTACAATTCTCATTTTTAATACTCCCTTATTTTTTCATTTCTCCCAAACTATTTTCATCAATAACATTTATTCTATGTGATGGCCCCCCTGTTATGTAACTTAAACCTTAACTTTATGTTATACTATTATATTATTTTTGAAAATAGTATATAACATTTAATGATAAACGACATACTATTAGACATAATAAAAAGCAGACATTTCGCCTGCTTCAATTTTCCTCAATCTCCTTTTCACTTAATCCTAGATGTGTCCTAAGAGTATTACTCAAACTCTGTAAATCTTTTTTATTAGGATTATAATAATATACACGTTGGCCGTTTGGGCCATTAGGTAAGTATAAATCATCACCTGCTAATTGAATTTTTTCAACCGAACAATTTAAACCGTATTTATAAAAAGATAAAATATCATCCATTGCTAAATTTGTTTTAAAATCACCGTCAACCGCCTCAACTATTTTTTCTAGCTTCGTAATTGATCCTACACTTTTTAATTTACTTAAAATCGCTTCCATAACAAGTTGTTGCCGCTGCCCTCTCATTGCATCACTATCGATATGACGCGTTCTTGCTAGAGCAAGTGCTTCTTCCCCATTTAATTTTTGTAGTCCTTTTTTCAAATGGATCGCATCAGGTTCATCTTTACTATTTTGCTCCGTAAATTCAACTGGAACATCTACTTCAATCCCATCTAACCCATCAATAATTTTAGTAAATGAATTAAAATTAAACTTCACAAAATAATCAACAGGCACTTGTAATAATTTTTCTACCGCTTCCACTGAAGCTTGCGGTCCTCCATCTTTACCATTTTTAACGAAACCACTTCCATATGCATGCGTTATTTTATCTTTTTTCTTTTCAACCGGAACATATGTGTATGTATCACGTGGTATGCTCGTTAGTTTCACTGTTTTATCATCTTTATTAAAAGTAGCTAACAGTAGCGCATCTGTATGAAATGCACCATTATACTCTTTTTGTCGTTCCTTATTTTCATCTATTCCCATAATTAAAAGTGAAACATTATTGGTGATCGGTTTAACAGTTTCTTCACGTAAATTTGATTTTTCACCACGTGCTAAATTAACATTTGACTTTTGTACGAGATTAGAAGTTTTCATATATACGTAAGTACCATATCCAACTCCGCCAAATAGTAATATTGCTAACAATACACTTATTATCGTTGTCTTTTTATATTTTCGTTTATATTTCCTTTCTCTTGAAGAAGAGTGATTCTCCATATAATTATCCCCTTTTTATTCAGATAAAATGTTTTTCATTTTTTCATAATTAGTACTATCCTTTTGAAATACATTCTCTTTCAATCCTTTGTTTATTTGTATCCATTCGGTCGTAATCGAATATTGAATCATACCTTGGTGGAAACTAAGGAATTTTAGCATAATCCCTGTATTTTTCTCTACAACCATTTCAAATTTACCTCTTAAATCTTCAGATGTACTTACAGGCATTTCTATATTTACTGTTCCTTCGATTTTGTAGCAATCAAGTCCAAGATACTTCGTTTCTTTATAATTCCAATCTTTATATCGAATTAATAGATCAGCAAATTCTGATTGAATACTATACTTTGCGAATCCCACATATTCATCATCATATCGTTTCTTCTCACCTGATTTTCTCAATAACCTTTCCGTAGGATTTAATTTTAATAGTTCATCGTTTCTTTCTTTTCGGTTCCATTTTGTCTCTTTATATGTATACTTCGCATCATCAAACTCTTTTTTCTTTCCCTCGTTATATATAATTGTTCGTTTTTTCGCTAGTTTATCTTCTTTCGAAGAGATACCTCTTAGTTTCTCCGTATCAATCGCATACTTATACGTTGTAGCAATTCTTGACGAACTAGAATATTCCTCAAATTGTCCTGAAATATTTTTAAAATGATCAATGGAATCTAGCATCTTTTCATGAATTTTTTCCTTATCTGGATAATTTACATTTGATTTTATTTCCTCTTCATTTTCATAATCAGAAAATGCCTTTTTCTTTACATATTCAAATACTCCTCCGTTTTGAGCAAAAATTTGATCAGAAAACTCCGACATAGACACAATTGAGAGCACTAGGACAGCAGCACTTATAGCCATCATATAAACTCTATAACCTTTCTTTTTTACGGGAAGATTATGTAGTGTACTATTAATCGTTTCATTTAACCCTGGCGGCACTATAACATTCCCTTCTTTTATTCTCTTTTTTAATTTCTCATCAAATAATTTTTCACCATCCATCCTTTGCACCCCCTATTCCATCTTTAATCGTTTCTGTAGTTGTTCCCTCGCACGTGACAATCTCGATTTCACTGTTCCTTTTGGTATTTCTAAAAGCTTCGCTATACTCTCTTGATTCATATCTTCATAATAATAAAGCACCGTAACAGCTCTTAACTCTTCATGTAACGATTGAATCGCATTACACAAATCTATATCTTCATACTGATCGCACGCACTCATATTGTAATCATTCTCTTCTGTCACAATTATCTTTTTATACGTTCTAATAATGTTATTACATTCGTTCATTAAAATTCGAATTAACCAAGTTTGAAAAAACTCTTCCTTCTTTAATTTTTTTATATTTTCATAGGCTTTTAAAATTGTTGTTTGTATCGCATCCTCTATATTTGTCTCATCAAGTAACATAGCCTTTGCAATACGATACATCTTCACTTTTTCTGTATGTATAAGCGTCATAAATGCTTCATGATCACCTTTTTTCGCTAAGGAAACATCTGTTTCTTCTTTTACAAACATTTTATATAAAGGGATTACTTTCACAATTGCTCCTCCTGTTTCATCCTCGCTTCAAATTTAACTTTACATGTATTAGACGGATGAGCCTAGAAAAAGGTTCATTTTTTTGAATATTTTCACACAAAATAATATATTCCAAAGTCTTCCTAAACGAATAAAACCCACAGAGAAAGTAAATTTTCTCTGTGGGTTTTGATTTCTCTCTTTGAACAATCGGTTCTTCTCCGCGTGTTTGAGGAAATTATGAGCCACGGCACTCCGTCCAAACTCAATCATCCCCCTTTGCTAATCCTTTTAATGAGAATCAACGAAACGACCGATTACCTTTGATGTGACAAGAATATAAAAAAATAGTGTTTTTTAGATTTTTTCTTTATTTTACCAAGTTTAATATATTATCATGCTATTTAAATACACAATAGATAAGACTATACGAAAAGAATTTAAAAAGAAAGGAAATAGCTTTATTACCTATAAAAAAGGGGTTAATGAGTAATTGGAACAACTCGCAATTTGACTTATTCGGAGAAACTATAGTCGGTAAACATCATATACTCCCATTCTAAACATCTCTATTACTATGAATGAGTTATTACAAATTGTACAATCAAATATTACAACTGAAGATGAAAAGGATGATATTATTATGACAAACAAATTCGAATTTATTTTAGGATTAATTGGAGGCATTTTAGGGATTTTATTTTCATCATTTGCAATATTCATCGGATTTATAAGTGATTTAGGTCCTATCATGGATTCTACAACTGGTGAAATACCAACTAATACAACTATGATTTTAGGTAGTATTTCTTTAATTGCTTCAATTTTAGGAATTATAGGTTCAATATTAATAAAAACAAAGAGAACATTAGGCAGTTTAATCATGATAATTTCAGCGATAGTTGGATTTTTATGTATCTCAATTGTGTATATTTTACCAGGTATTTTTTTCTTAATTAGTAGTTTAATGATTATATTCAGAAAAAACAAAACTTCTACATAAAAATAAACCATCAATATTAGGTTTATTAATTTTGAAATGTATTCTCTTTATGAGCCGGCACTCACATCAAAAAATAGTTGGAAACTTTTCTAACAGATTTTTTTGATCACTTTTGTTGTTCTTTTAAACGCTGGAAAAAGAGTCTGTTCAAGTCTGTCTCACCGACTTGAACAGACCCTTTCCTTAGATATGACCCTAAGGAAATATCTAAGGAAATATCCGTCTGGATCCACAACTTTAAATCCTCTCATCTCCCACGGATAAGTTCGAATTTCTTCTTGTATTTTGCATCGCTTCTCTTTACAACGTTCATATACATCTTCAATGCGGTCGACAACAATAATCAGTTCAAAGCCATTACCCTTCCTTTCTTTTCTAGCGTAAAAATAATGATTTTCATTCAATGTTGAATCACTAGCTAGTAATAAGGAGAACTGGTCGTGATTAAAACGCACTGCATGCATATTTCTTTTATACAGCTCTACAACGGTAAATCCCTCTTCTTAAACAATACAATCGCTACTATAAAAATACAAAGCGCTCCCGCAGCTAAACCTATACTTACCGGCCATATATTATACGTTCCTTCCGCAATTTCTTTTGGACGAAACAGTGTAAATAACGATAGATTTTTCATCCACTCTAACTTATCACTTAATTTACCTACCATATTTAGTACAAAAAATAAAATAGTTAAACTTGCTGAGTAGCTAAGTGCTTTTCTTTCATCATTACATATACAAGAAAAGAAAAATGAATAAGCACTAACGACTAAAAATATGAGCCCTCCAACTATATTTATCTTCAGGAATAATTCTTTATTTAAATTATTATCTTGTAAAAACCATTCCGCACCTACTATGCCCGCTACATACGTAACAACTACAATAATTAGTAGTCCTAATATGAGAACAGCGGCTTGCGTGATTGCAATTTTCACTCTAGATACAGGTGTCGCTAATAAATATGCCATTGCCCCTTTATCTACATGCCGCGCAATTAAATGTGTTGCAACTGTAACGCAAAAAATTGTTAATATGATAATAAACAATAGACTATAGTACTCACCAGCTAAAAAATCCATTACGTTTTGAATCGGACTTTCCATGCCAACAATTTTTTTCACACTATCAGGCATAGCGCTTATTAATTCATTTAAACCTTTCGCTGATACCATTGAAGGGAAGATCCAAATTAACAACCATAAATATAGAGCTGCACCAGTTGCGTAACTCAAAATACTTTTTTGCGTCTCTTTCAAACTAGCTAAAAACAATTGCTTATTCATGCTTTACCCCTTCTTTCTTATCGTAATAATGCATAAATAAATGTTCTAAATCCATCGCTCGCGTTTGAAGCGCCGTTACATTATAGTTTGAAAGTGTTTGTAAAACAGTTTGATAGTTTCCTTGCACAATAATCGATGCCTCTCTACCTTTTACCGCTTCAAATTGTAAATCACACTTTGTAAGAGATTCAATTTCTTCTTGTGACGATACTGTTACATCTATCACTTGTCGTCTCATTTCTTGTAAATCATGAATATTTTCAACCGTTACAAGGCGACCATCTTTAATAATTGCTACTCGGTCGCATGTACGTTCAATTTCAGTGAAAATATGCGACGACATAAGAATCGTTTTTCCTCTTTGCTTTTCCTCTACTATTAAATCTATAAACACTTGTTGCATAAGTGGATCAAGTCCTGATGTTGGTTCATCTAAAATTAACACTTCTGGCTCATGCATAAATGCAGCGACAATTCCTACTTTTTGTTTCATTCCTTTAGACATTTTGCGAATTGGTGTTTTCACATCAAATTGTAGACGTTCTATTAGTTCATCTCGTCTTTTCGTATCCTTTAAGCCACGCATTCCTTGCATTAACTTCAGAAATTCTAATCCGTTCATTCCTTCAATAAAAGAAATTTCACCCGGCAAATAACCAACTTCCCTTTGAATTTTCGCTGCTTCATTCCAACAATCCAATCCAAAAATTAAAGATTTTCCAGATGTCGGTTTTATAAATCCCATTAAATTACGAATCGTTGTTGATTTACCTGCACCATTCGGTCCTAAGTAACCGAACACTTCTCCTTCTTTTACATCAAATGTAATATGAAACAAGCCTTTTCCATTCGAAAATTGTTTTGTGACATTTTGAACTGAAATCATAAATACACCTCATTTTTTGAAATATTTAATGCATGATATTTCAAAATTATTGTACTCCTCCTCTTCCATATTCGCAACAACTTTTTGAAATATTATTAAGTCCATATTTCAAAATTATTGTTTTCACCTATATTTTCCTGTATATTTTTATTGAGGTGATTGTATTGAATGGCTTTGAAAAAGTGAAAGAAAAGAAAAAACGTGCTATTAAAGAGGCAGCTTTCGTATTATTTTCAGAACGTGGGTTTAATGAAGTGAAAATAGAACACATTGCAAAAGAAGCAAACGTTTCTCAAGTTACCATTTATAATCATTTTGGAAGTAAAGATGCGTTATTTAGAGAACTTATACAAGAGTTTATCATATGTGAATTTCAATATTATAAAGACCTTGCTGAAGAAAAATTACCTTTTCATGATATGATGCAAAAAATGATTGTAAGAAAAATGAATACTGGCGGATTGTTTCAGCCTGATATGTTGCTACAAATGATGCAAAGAGACGAAATTCTCCGAGAGTTTATTTATAGTTATCAAAATGAAAAAATACTGCCATGGTATTTAGAAATATTAGAACGAGCGCAGCGTAATAATGAAATTAATCCTCATCTTACTAAAGAAATGATGTTACTTTACATTCAAATGTTTACTAAATTAGGTGATGATTTCGGGGCACAGCTTCTTGAAGGGGATCGTGAAAAACATATACAAGATATTGTCACTATGTTCTTCTATGGTCTTTCTGTTCCACAGTAGAGTAGAAAACTGAAACAGATTATATTTTCTTTAGGGGTGGCTTTGCCATCCCTTTTCTGTTTCAGTTTCCCCTCATCAAACCGTACGTGA